>CATOKN010000152.1 GCA_951800425.1 uncultured Lachnospiraceae bacterium | reverse complement strand
GAATAAATACCCCTGCTGTTAATTGCAGACGCCGTCTCGCTCCAGAGAAGAACCGGGTACCTTGTATGCATAGAGTTCATGCTTCCCAAATCGCCATAGTTATATCCCGGAACGCCTCCCGCTTCATAAACCTTCTGATTTACAATCGGAACTCCCGTATCTCCCTCTCCGCTTAAACTTCTTCTGTTTGAACCGGATGTAACCGGATGCGTCTTATCCACTTCTTTCGTCCAGCGAATCAGATTGTCCGCATGAACATCCCATGGTCCGCCGCCGCTTCCTTCATCAATTTCGTTGCCAAGAGACCAGAGAATAATGGAAGCATCGTTTCTGCCGCGTTTTACCGTAGACTTTAATACAAACTCTGCCCATGTCATGGAAGAATCTCCGCCAATCACCTGATTGTCTTCCGTAAGATTCCTTCCAAAATGCGTGGAAAAATCATTGCTGTTTCCATTTTTGGGCCATGCCCATCCATCAAAAAACTCTTCAATTACCAACAGGCCCATTTCATTACAAATATCCACCAATATCTCCGCGCCCGGATTATGGGTAATACGAATGGTGTTGACGCCCATATCTTTCATAATCCGCATCTGACGATAGATTGCGTCATAATATGCGGCCGAGCCAAGGGCTCCCTGATCGTGATGCATGCAGACGCCATTAATCTTAAGCGGCTCTCCATTCAGTTTAAAGCCCTGGTTATCCACAAATTCATACCACTTAAATCCAAATTCCGTATCATAAGAATCCAACACCGTATTTCCATTTAAAATCTCCGTACGCACAATGTAAAGATTGGGCTGATCGGTCGACCAGAGCTTCGGAGAAGGCACGGCGGGTTCTGTTGTCGCCGTTACCGTATCGCCCGACGGAACTTCTGCCTGAACGGACTCTGATGCAACGGCCGTCTCGCTTCCTTTTTCATAAACCGTATTGCGAACCGTAACATTTGCCGGAGCATTTCCGTCATTTTGCACATCTACGGCAACCTTTACTTTTCCGCTGCCATTTTTGATCTCAGGCGTAGTTACAAAAGTTCCGTTATGCGCCACATGAACCGGATTGGTAACAATCAATTTCACATCGCGGTAAATTCCGCTTCCGGAATACCACCGGCTGGACGGCACCTTATTGATCGCTTCCACTGCAATGATATTCTCCGTCGCCCCGTCGCATACAACGTAATCCGTAATGTCAAAGGCAAACGGCGTATATCCGTAATGATGCTCCCCGACTTTTTTTCCATTGATATAAACCGTTGCGTGAGAATATACGCCGTCAAAATTCAATACGATCCTTTTTCCGCTTAAATCCTCAGACAACATCAAATGCTTTCTGTACCACCCGGTTCCTCCCGGAAGAAATCCGCTTTCCGCTTCGCCTTCTGAAGTAAATTCCTGCGTAATACTGAAATCATGCGGCAAATCCACATAATCCCAGTCCGCGTCGTTAAATGAATTCCCATACGCTCCGGAAACCGAACCTAAGTGAAATTTCCAGCTGTCATTAATAATCGTCGAACGCTCTTCGCCATAATCATTGACAAAAATCTGCTCTTCTTCCGTAAACACAACGCCGGCGCGCTCCGCCGCGTCCGCCGTCTGTACAGACATCGCCGGCAGACAAAGCGTTGCCGAAAGCGCAATCGCCAGCAGTCTTTTAAACCGTTGTTTCATATATGTATGCCCTCCTGATATTTGCTGATTTGCAGCCAAACATGGCCGCATCGTCTACAAGTTCTTCTGTCGGATGTTCCATAAGCTCTTTTGAAAACATCCTGCTGTCATTTACCAATTGCTGTGAATTTATCTTTTACGGCCTGTCGCACATATGCGACGCCGCTGTGTTTTAATGCAAAGCATGCCTCCTTTCCAGCAGCCGCTTCCGAAGCATTACGAATCCGTCATAATCCCATGCGGCCTGACTTTTTGTTTATTATAACAAAAGCTTTATCAGCATTTTAACATTTTTTATATAAAATATCTATACTAAAACGCAAAATTTTTCACAGAATCGGATGCGTTTGTTTATTTTAACCTCCTGAAAATGCAAAAATTGGAAAAACTCCGCTCAGTCTGCAAATACGACCAGCCTCAGCCCTGCAAAAAAGGAAATCCGCATTCTTATCTGGTTATTTTTAACGAAATATGATAAAATATACATGATTTTTTATTTATAACACCCAAAAGGAGGTATTTTATGAAGCAAATTTTCCACAAACTGACGGCTGCCGCCCTGATTGTCTCGTCATGCATCCCGGCAACTTACATCCGTCCTTCTGCCGCAGAAAGTACAGACGGCGTCCTTTTCACAGAACCGGAAAAAGTTTCCGTAGACGGCAGCTTAAGCAACTCCAGAAACAGCCTCTTCAACGAGGGATGGAAATTTTACCTGGGCGATCCCGGCACTGCCCAAAACGTAGATTTCAATGATAACGCATGGAAAAACATCTCCATTCCCCATGATTTCAGCATATCTCAAAACTTTACGGAATCCGGAGAAGCAGAAAGCGGCTTTCTTCCGGGCGGCACCGGATGGTACCGCAAAAAATTCACTCTGCCCGAGGAACAGGAAAGCAAATCTATCGTCTTAAACTTTGACGGAGTCTATAACGACGCATACGTCTATGTCAACGGCACGATGGTTGGCGAACACCATTACGGCTATTCTCCGTTCTCCTTTGACATCGGCAGTCTTCTCGTCTGCGACGATGTGACGGAAAACGTCATTGCCGTTAAAGTTGTCAATCAGACGCCCTCGAGCCGCTGGTATTCCGGAAGCGGCATCTTTCGCGACGTCACCCTGATCTGTACCGATCCAATACATGTAGACGTTGACGGAACGGCGGTCACTACGCCCGACATCCAAAACGGCGCCGGCACAGTCCGCGTAAAGACAGCCATTCAAAATTCCGGAGGAACTCCGGCCACAGTAACCGTCACAAATACGGTTTACGACGCAAATCAGGAAATCGTTTCCAATCCCGTCGTTCAGACGCTGACGATAAATGCAAATACAGCCGCGTCGGTGGATACGCAAAGCAGACTGACGGTCAGTCAGCCAAACATATGGTCTCTGGAACACCCAACCCTGTACTGTGTCCGTACAAAGCTTTCCGTTGACGGCCAGATCGTCGATCAATACGATACGGAATTCGGATTCCGCTGGTATACCTTTGATTCTTCCGCAGGGTTTCGCCTGAATGGAGAAAATCTGAAGCTAAACGGCGTATGCATGCATCACGATCAGGGCGCGTTAGGCTCGGCGGCGCATTACGACGCCATGTACCGGCAAATTTCCATCTTAAAAGATATGGGCGTCAACGCCATCCGCATTACCCATAATCCCTCTTCCCAAACATTCATAGACATCTGCGACGAACTTGGGATTTTGGTAATAGAAGAATTTTTCGACGGATGGAACGTAGCCAAAAACGGAAACAGATACGATTTTTCCAGATATTTTATGCAAACCATTTCCTCGCAAAACGGGCTGATTGGAAAGGAACCCTCCATGACCTGGGCTGAATTTGCATTAAAATCTACCGTCAGACGCGACCGCAATCATCCCTCCTTAATTCTCTGGTCTCTGGGAAATGAAATTCAGGAGGGCGCTTCTACCAATCCGCAATTTCCCACAATTGCCCGCAGCTTAATCCAATGGACAAGAGAAGAAGACGCTTCCCGCCTTGTCACAAACGGAGACAACACCAAAGGCGGCAATTCTACTCTGGTTCAGGTAGCTTCGGAAATTAATAAAACAGAAAACGGAGAAAAAGTCGGCATTTCAGGATTCAATTACGCAAGCAGCGGCGAGCTGGCTTCGCTTGCCAGAGAATACGGCTGTATCCTGTCCTCGGAAACGGCTTCCGCAGTAAACAGCAGGGGCATTTACTCTTCCACGGCAAGCCAGGGCAACGCCGACGGAAAATACCACTTGACATCCTATGATACTTCTGCGGTCAGCTGGGGAAAAACAGCGCATGCTTCCATGTGGGACACCATGCAGTATGACAACGTAGCCGGCCAGTTTGTCTGGACCGGGTTTGATTACATCGGGGAGCCCACCCCATGGAACGGCACCGATCCCGGCTCCAAAACAGGAAAAGGCCCCATCCCAAACAGCAGTTATTTTGGCATCATAGAAACGACCGGGTTTCCAAAAGACAGCTATTATCTGTACCGCAGCCAGTGGAATCAGAAATCCTACACGCTGCATCTTGTGACGTCATGGGATGACAAAAACAGAATCAACAATAACGGCATGACGCCCGTCGTCATCTACAGCAATGCGCCAAGAGTCGATCTTTACCGCGACAATCTGAAAATCGGCACGGCTGTCCGTACCAGGAATACCACAAAAGCCGGCTATACCTACTACACCTATACCGCTTCTTCCGACAACGCTTCCATCTGTACCGCCATTAACGCCTCCGGAAGCGAAAGTTTGTATGCTTCTTTTTCCGTCGCATTTGCCTCCGGCACCATTTCCGCCCGGGCTTACGACGGAAATACGGAAATCACAGATCAATGCGCCGGCACAAACGCAATCTCGACTCCGGGCGCAGCTTCCCTGATTTCCATTTCTGCTGACAAAAAGGAGATTTGCGCCAATGGAACGACGCTTTCTTATATTACGGCTGACGTCACGGACAGTCATGGAAACCCGGTGACAACCGCCGGAAACGACATCCGTTTTACTTTGACCGGCGAGGGTGAAATAATCGGCGTTGACAACGGCGATCAGGCAACTGTCGATAAATATCAGCAAGCGTCTGTTCTGACAGGCAGTACGTCCGCACACATCAAAGCTTATGCCGGAAAGGCCCTTGTGATTGTGCGCTCTACCAAAACAGCCGGAAGTTTCACGCTAAAAGCGGAATCCACCGGTCTTACGCCCGCTTCCGTTACCATAACGACAACGCAGTCCAAAGAAGATCTGCCGGAAGAAAACAAAATTTCAGAATACACAATGAGAAAACACTGTTACATAAAAACCGGATGCGGCGATATTTCCGGTCTCCTGCCCAAAACGGCGGACGTCTCTTATACAAAAGATCCAAACGAAAAAGAACTGGCAATCGACTGGGACGACTATGACGTCAGCCTGTCAGAGCAAAAAGGTATTTTCCGCATTTACGGTTCCATTACAGATCCGGATCTGAATCAGACAATTGGCGTATTTCTTACCGTGCATGTGTACGCCGACATCGTCGCGGCACAAAACCATTCTCTTTATACAGGGGCAGACACGCTCCCGACGCTTCCGGCCACTGCCATGACTTACGACACAGACGGCGATGCATTTGAAGAATTTCCCATCGTCTGGGAAGATATAAGCGACAAGTCTTTTGATTCTTTAGAAACAATTGTTCCGGTTCACGGAACGGTACAGGCG
>CATOKN010000151.1 GCA_951800425.1 uncultured Lachnospiraceae bacterium | reverse complement strand
TCCGCTATCTCTTTCGCTTTTTTACACCAGATCAGCGCCTCTTCATTTTTCTCATCTTCCATACAAACTCTCGTATGTTCAATATAAGTATTCTGCAGCCAGCAAAACATCCTGCGCACATTTTTGCCGGCCGCTATCTCAGAAAGGTAAATATCTTCCACATGCAAAAGAGTCTCTCTGGCCTCCGTAAATTTGCCATGAAGCGTAAGATAACGACTGTATTTCATCCGGTACAGAGCCTCTTCCTCCGGCTTTTTTTCTTCCAAATCCCGGTAAGCCGCCCATGCCCTCGTATACCACAAAGCGGCGCTATTCCGCTCGCCCTGGTTGTGATAAACAGATGCGGCAAGATACGCCGCATGGGCCGTATTCGAATGTGAAAATCCAAATACCGAGCGGCATTTTTGATACAGGATTTTCGTATGCCGAAGCGCAAAGCTCCACAGACCAAGCTGCCATAATAGCGAAGCCAGCGTAAAAATCATATCCATGCAGCTTTCCTCTATCTGCGGCAGCGCGTCAAAAACAGCCGGAAGATACGCCTGATATTCCATTTTCTTTTGAACGGGCATATTCCAGAAATCCGAAACCTCCTGTACAAAACCAGAAAGAAACACGCTGCATCCAGACCAGGTTGGACTTAGCGTTTTTAAAACCTCGCAGCGTACGACCGGATGCAAAAACACAAAGCCGCGTCCTGCATCGTATTCCAAAAGCCCCCTGTCTTTTAGCTTCGACGCCAGGCTCTTGTCTTCACACCGGCTCAGACAAAAGAAACGCTGCGCATCCATGCCCGTCGCCGGAAGCAGCGCGGCGTTTTTCAAAATTTCCTTTTCTTTTTTTGAAAAATTGATAAATCCAAAGATTTGCTCTCTGATTTCAAACAATTCTTTTTCTTTGACAAAAAGCCGTATGTCTTTCCCCGCGCATTCTCTGGCCAAAAGTTTTCCATACAGCGTATGTCCATGAAATTTTCCGAGAATGCAAAGCGCGTCTCTTTTTTCTTCGTCTGACATCTCTTTTCCATAATAAAAAGCAAACAGACGCAGCAGATCCTTTTCTTCCATTGCGCCGACTAAAATTCCGCTTCTTTTGACGCATGCCGGATTCATTCTTGTCGTAATCAAAAGATGGCAGGGCAATTTTAGCGCTTCCTTTAAAAGCGGATCGCACAGATTGTTCAGATTATCAATTACAAGAAGCGTCCTCTCATCTGTAATTCTGGCAAGCATTTTTAGTTTCCGGCGGGCATACCAGCCCAGCTCCGCACGCTTTCCCTGCGGCGCGTAAGACATATTCTGTACGTAAATCAGGCTGTCGTCGGCGAACAGCTCACGCAGTCCCCTGTTGCAGGAAGCATAGACGATTGTATCATACCGTCCGGCGTATGTTCTGGCATAAGCTTTTGCCACGGCGCTTTTTCCAATTCCCCCAATTCCATACAAAAATGCCGTTTTCTCTTTTTTAAGCGCTTTTGCAACACAGGCCACCTCTTTGTTTCTTCCAATCACGTTTCCCTCATCCGGAATGCAGCGTCCAAACAGCCGCGCTTCCCGATGATGTTTTTCCCGCTTTTGCAACAGCGTTTCATAAAGACGGGAAAGCCCATCCCAAAGCTCTTCTTCTTTTTTCCGATATTCAGGCAAAAACGCAAACGCCGCCGTTAAAATGGCGTTCCATTCTTTTGCCTCTTCTTCTGACATCCAGTCCTCTTTCTCTCCCGGCAAAATCAGCCAATCCACATGAGAAAGAGACGTTTCTTTTAAAACGTCTGACGCCCTCATTTCTTTTTCAAAGCTTTCTTTTATTCCAATTCCCGCATTTCGATTCTTAAGCCAGCATTCTGCCTGTTTAAGATAATCCCGTTTCTGCATTTCCTTTCCTCTGCGCCATGGCAAAATCACGATCGATAGAAGAAAACTTCATAAATCGAAGCTTGTTCAAATTTCTTTTTAACGCATGCCCCTCACTTCCGGAAGATACGAAAAGATACCTTTCTTTTACCGCACGATCATACAGACGCAGTTTTCGTTTCATCTCCTCTTTGTCTTTTTCGCTGTTTCCCGAACGCCCTTTTTCACAAAACGCAAGCATTTGACAAACTGCAAAATCCACAAAGCCGTCTACGTATCGTTCTGGCTGCAGCGGCGCATAACCAAAGCGGATCAGAAACCGGTTCATGACGGAAACGTCTAAATCCGGCATTAGCAAAAGCATCAAAAGACGTATCATGTTTTCTCTGGAAATTACAGTGCCGGGCTTTCTGTATTTTTGGAATTCCGCGGTAAAGTTCCGGCTGTATAAATGTTCGGAATAATAATGCCGTCTGTACGCATCCTCCACATCCAGACAGTCGATTGCATCCGCATAAAAAATATGCCGGACATGCTTTCTCTGCGTCCCCGGCAAAATTTGCATCTTTTCAAGCCGAATCACAGAAATCCGGCTAAGATACTGCACAAACAATGCATCGAGAATTTCTTCCCGATTTTGAACGGGCGTCAGCCGCTGGCTGACAAGTCCCTGCGTCAAAAAGCAGTCCAGCGCCTGGCCGGAAAGCTCCAGCGCCTCTCCCAGACGAACCGCTTCTTTCCTGCTCATCGGCAGATGCCTGGAAAGACGCCAAAAGCGTACGCGCTGTATTTCATGAGCTTTTGGCTCTTTTTGAAACATCCGAAAGAAAATTTCCCCATCCAAAAGCTGTGTGGAAGCAATGCCGTGACGTCTTCTGTAATTTTCAAACCAAATGGAACTGCGTCTCTTTTTTTCGTTTTCCCGCCGCAGAGCTTCTTCGATACAGACGCTGATTTCTGATTCATACATGTCTGGCGGATCCTTCTTTCCGATTGCGTGTCCTTTTGTATATTGCGCACATTATATCATGTTAAACTTTTTTCGAAAAGCATCCTGAAATTCACTTTTTACTTTTGAACGTGATTTTCCAAAGGATTTCTTAATTTATACGTCCCTTTTCCAGACTTTTTGACCAGTCCGGAGGACTCCATTTGATTCAAAACTCTTTGAAGCTGTCTTGCGCTACAATGGAGACGAAACGCGGTTTTCTCTATTCCCTGTAATGTTTTATCGCGGCATTTATACTTCATGTAGGACGTCACCCGTTCTGTAAGGGAAGCAGGAACGGCGTCAAAAGCAGTTATTGCTCCCATTTTGGCAGAAAGGCTATTGCATAAAAGGATGAGAAACTGATTCTCTGAAAGCAGCGCTTCCTTATATTTTTCAATAGAAAACGAAATGCAGGTCAGTCTTTCGGCAGCTTCAGCATAAATATTGCTGCTTTTGGGATAAAAAATGTCCATATCTCCGAGCAGGTAATCTGTCGTTCCGGTTGACAGGGAATAGCGCGTACCGTCGTCCCGAATAAGGTAGATATTAATCGAGCCCTGTTCCACAATTTGAAATAGTAATTCATTCTGAAAAGGTGAACTTACCAATTCGCCTTTTTCATATTTTATAAGGTAAAAATCTATATCCAATGCGTCAAGCACAGCATGATATTTACTTTTCGCAATATAGTCTCTGATCTTCTTTTTATCATATATTCTTTCCATAAAATCCTCCAAAACAAGACATGTGTCCTGTTTTTCCAAATTATTTTACTTTACAATATGAAAAAATACAAGGGAGGAAAAGAACCTATGACATCCGTATTTGAGGAAAAGAATCTTACGAAAGCAATTATGAGAGTTGGGCTTCCTGCAATGCTTGGACAGTTGACAACGCTTATTTATAATATTGCCGATACATTTTTTGTTTCCATTACAAAAGAGCCCGATATGATTGCGGCTGTCACATTGTGCGCGCCGATATTGCTGATTATTATGTCCATTGCCTGTATTTTCGGAATGGGAGGCAGCAGTGTAATCGCCCGGCTATTAGGCGAAGAAAAAAGAGAAGAATCCGGCACAACAATGAACTTTTGCGTATATGCAATGGCAACTGCAGGCATCATGACGCTTGTTTTGGGACTGGTATTTTTACGGCCCCTGGCAATAGTATCCGGTGCGGATGCAGATAATCTTGCAGATACCTGCGATTACCTGAAATGGATTTTTTTAGGCGCTCCTTTTATTATGCTGGCAAACGGATTCGTCCATTTGTTCCGCTCGGTTGGCCTGATCAAAGAAAGCGCTGTCGGTCGTGTGCTTGGAAATGCAATCAATATCATACTGGATTATGTTTTTATCTCTATTTTCGGCTGGGGAACGGCAGGCGCCGCGCTTGCAACCTCGCTCGGATTTGTCTGTGCGACGATATACTATATTCTTTGTATGATTTGTGAAGAACGCAAAGGAAATCAACTCGTGCCATTGTCGCCAAAACGCTTTTCGCCAAATGCGGCAATCATCCGAAACGTCGTAAGCATTGGCATTCCCGGCGCCCTCGTTACAGTGCTGATGAGCGTTTCAAATATTGTGCTTAACAACTATATTGCCATTTATGGATCTGACGCCGTAGCTTCTTATGGAATTGCATACAAACTTGATATGGTTCCTATTTTGCTGTCAGTCGGATTATCGCAGGGCGTTGCTCCTTTCGTCGGCTATTGCTACGGAGGAAATGAGAAGAAACGTATGTCTGACATCATAAATCATACGATACGATATGGAATTTTCATGGGCGCAATCTTTACCGTCGTCTTTATGCTTATGGGAAAGCAGCTTACCACGATATTCCTGCAGGATAATGCTTTGATTGCACAAGCAGATCGCTTTTTGAAAATCCTTTGCTTATCGGCCCCTATGCTCGGCGTTATCCATATGATAACAAGTTATTTTCAGGCTTTGGGAAAAGCAGTCAAATCGCTGACGATTACGGTTCTAAGAAATGCCGTACTGTTTATTCCGGGCGTAATTATTTTAAACCGCTTCTGGAAACTGAATGGCGTGATTGCGGCGCAGCCTGTCGTTGAAACGGCTTTGACCGTCATCTGTATTGTTATGTATATTCAGGATAAACATTTTCAGCGCAAAGCGCGCCCGTAAACTGTTGTGGTTTTTCATTCCGCCTCACCGTCCTCTGTCAGAGCATACAAACGGTGAACCGCCTCCATAACGGTGTTCCATTCCAGATCAGCCGCATAGGAAAATTTCTTGCGATAAGCGGACCAAAGTCTCTGCATCGCATGGCTGTTTTCCACTTCGGAAAACACTTCCGGCGCTTCTTTCAAATGCCCCTCTGTCCCGCGCTTGCGGGCGGTAGCAAGGAGCGCGTGGCGGAGAATATCGGATTCCAGCGATCTTCCATGAAACTGTTCCAAAATTTAGAGGTCATAAAAATCCCTCATGCGGGTGTTTGTTATGGTACGGGCAATCATTGTTTCCAGATTTTCCGCAAGTACGGTTTCCAGATTATACGCCCAAATATCAATGGAGCGTTCCTCCAGCATAAGCCGGAAGCTGTACCGGAC
>CATOKN010000150.1 GCA_951800425.1 uncultured Lachnospiraceae bacterium | reverse complement strand
CCCCTGGACATTACGTCCGTTTATAAAAACAGTATGTCTAAAGTTGTATGGGAGATTTTTATTTCCGTTTTGGCTTCACTTTTTATGGCGGGTCTGCTTACATTTCTGATCAAAAAAATTACAAGGCCCCTGCAGGCGGTCAACGAAGCCCAGCGGCAGTTAATCGGCAGCATGTCCCATGAACTGAAAACGCCGCTGACGGCGATTCAGGGCTATTCGGAGACGCTGCTTGAAGTAAATCTTTCAAAAGACAGGCAGGAGAAAGCGCTGTGGTATATTCGCAGAGAGAGCGCAAGGCTTTCGCGCCTTTCGGAAAAGATGATGGAGCTGACGAGGCTTTATGAGCCGGAATGCGGCATTACGCTGTCGGAAGTTTCAGTGGAATCTCTGTTTGAAGCGGTAAAGACAAGCGTTTGGCACAAGCTTTTGGAAAAACGTCAGTCGATTGTACTGGAGGGAGAGTACCAGGGAATGACAAAAAAGATGGACGTGGATTTGATGACGAGTTTTTTGATCAATCTCATAAACAACAGCATTCTGGCGTCAAAAGAGGGCGGCCGCATTTTTATGGGAGCGGATGAAAAATCCCTCTGGGTGCGGGACGAGGGCTGCGGCATCGCGCCGGAAGAAGTGGAAAAAGTAAAAAAAGCGTTCTACCGGGTAGATAAATCCCGTTCCAGAAAAAGCGGAAATATGGGCCTTGGACTTGCGCTCTGCGAACAGATTGCCGCGGCGCATCAGGGGAGGATGGAGATTGAAAGCAAGGTTGGCGTTGGAACAAAGATTTCGTTTCTCAAATGACCCATGGGCCGCGCCTTTACAAATCCTTTACAGCAAAATGAATATTTGCCAAAAGAAAGCTGGTAATATGGATTTAACTTCTTAAAATAAAATCTGACAGGAGGCATATATGAAAAAGAAAATAGCAGCGACTTTTCTGTGCTTTGGCATAGGATGCACAGCGCTTGCCGGATGCGAAAAGACGCCGGAAAATGCGATTGTAAAGGAAAAGGGTGCGGACAGCATCCGTCAGTATGAAAGCGCCGGGGAAACAAAAGAAAAACTACGGGAAATTTTAAAAGCTCCCGAACATTATAAAAACGAGGGCGTATATGAAGACGGAAGGCTTATCGTAGATACGGACGCGGACGTATTTGTGCCGGACGCAGAATCTGTAAATACATACGCCGTATCTGCAAAAGAATTAAATCAGGAGCTGATTGACAAGGTGACGGAAGTTTTTTTTGCGGGAGATAAGATTTACCAGGGCAATGCATACCATGTTCAGTCCAAAGAAGACATACAAAATCAGATTACGATTCTGAAAAAGTATAAGGCGGAAGGAAACTATGATCCATATCTATATGGAAATGATGAAAATGGAAATCCGCAGTTTGATATAGACGCGAATATTGAAAGGTATGAAGAGGCATTAAAAACAGCGCCGGATACGCGGGAAAAGATAGAAACGGCGCCCGCGCTGAACCTGGAATACTGGAACGGAAAAGGAGAAGAGCGCGTCAAAGAAGTGGATACGGATCATTTTTCCGGCGTTGTGGAAACAGAGGACGGCATATTTGATTATACCATTGATTGTATGTTAAAACCCGACGTAGCGTTTCATATTTCGAAAGTAAAAGAAGAATCCAAAGATCCAATGGAATTTTCCGATTGGCTGGAGAGTGAATTTATATTGGGGAATCCGGAAAGCTCAAATTATATTCCGGAAGAATCCATTCGGAATATGCTGAACATTTCTTTGGAGGATGCAAAAAAAATTGCGGAAGAAAAGGTGGATCAGCTGGGGTTTGGGCTTGCGCTTGCACACTGGGACTACAGCGTATTTTACCATGGAGAATCGGGGGCAAATGAACAAAACATGCTTGACGCGGGATATTTGTTTGAATTTTCAAGAAATCTCGGAGGAGTGCCTGTTACGCATGAAATGAGTATGGGAGGCGGCCTTGAGGATATGGACAGCACGCTTGAGCCGTGGAGCTACGAACGCTGTACCGTCATTGTCGGAGACGACGGAATTCAGAAAGTGGACCTGCTTTGTCCCTATGAGGTTGGAGAAGTAAAGACAGAAAATGTCAGGCTGATGGATTTTGACAGTATCGCGAAAATCTACGAACGGATGATGGAAGTATCTAATGCAGACATTGTAAATTATGAAGCAAAGCGGACATATCATATCCGGAACATAAGATTTGGCTATACGAGGATTTACGATCCTGCCGCAGATAACGATACGGGGCTTTTGGTTCCGGTATGGGACTTTTTTGGAGGTTTTGATACGGAAAGCCGGGATGGGACAGAGGCGCAGAAAGATAACGGCGAACGGTCTACGCGCAGTTTTATGACCATAAACGCCATAGACGGATCGGTCATTGACCGTTCGCTTGGCTATTAAAGGAGGAGCAATGAAAAGAAACGCCATATGGGGAATCATGGTATGTATAGGCGCGGTTTTGTTTTCCGGCTGTGAGCAGACGCCGGAAAACGCCATTGTGCGTGAAAAAGGCATACAGAGCGCCAAAAATTATCAGGGCGGGGTACGTATCGGAGGAGAGCTTGCAGAATATTTAGGCGCCCCAGAGCATTACAGCAACCGGGCCGTTTATGAGGACGGACGGCTGGTCATTGATACGGATGCGGATGTGTATGTGCCGGATGCAGCGGAAGTACATACGTATGCTGTGACGGCGAAAAAAGAAACGCAGCAGATGGTGGACGCTGTGACGGAGGTATTTTTTCCGGAAGCGAAATTTTATGAAAACGACAGTATGTTAGATTATACAAAAGAGTATTATCAGAAAAAGATTACGGAACTGAAAAAATACAGGGCGGAGGGAAATTTCGATCCTTATCATTATGGAAAAAAAGCAGACGGCGAATATCGGTTTGATTTAGACAGGCAGCTGCTCTGGTACGAAGAAAATATGCAGGAAGCTCCAAATGAAAGCGATTTAAAGGAAACGACGCCGAGGCTTCCTTCCGGGGATGACAAGATAGAAAACGGTATGTTTTTGACGACTGCAATGACGAAAGACGGCAGTTACCAGTATCAGATCGTCTATGATCCAAAATGGGCGGCCGGCATTGAGTTTCGGATTGAAAAATCCAGAGATGATTTTTTTGTATATTGGGAGGACGGGGAATACCTGATGGATGTGGTCGATTGTACAGACCCTGCGGATGCTTCGACCAGAAAGAAAAAATGGAGCGAAGAGGAGCTTTTGCAGTGGATTCCAATTGCGTTTGAGGACGCAAAAAAAATTGCGGAAGAAAAAGCAGAGAAACTGGGAATGGATCTTTCGCTGTATGGATGGGATTATCAAATCTGTTATCGGTCTGAGGATGCCATATTGACAGAACAAAACGTCATAGACGGCGGATACGTGTTTTATTTTACCAGAATGGTGGATCATATGCCCATTACGTATACTTCTGCGCAGGGGGGAGCCACAGAAGACGATATGGAAGCAACTACCACAATCCCCTGGAAATACGAATGGTGCAATATTACGATAGGAGGAGATGGAAGCGTCTGCAACGCGCAGGTTTACAATCCTTATGAAATAGGAGACATGCAGATTGAAAACGTGAAACTGATGGATTTTGACCAGATCATTCAGATTTATGAGCAAATGATGGAAATTTCCTGGGCAAATCTTGCGACATGGGAGACGCTTCGGACATGGCATATTACAAGAATTACGTTTGGCTATGCCAGAATTTATGACCCAAAGTCGGATCATAAGTCTGGCATCCTGGTTCCGGTCTGGGATTTTTTTGGGGAATTTGATTCGGAGAGTGAGGGAGAGGAGCCATCCTATCATTCCGGAGAACATACTGCAAGAAGCGTGATGACGATCAATGCCATAGACGGGACGCTGATTGACCGGGAGCTGGGGTATTAAGATGAGACAGGTTTTTGTTGCGCTTCGGTGGAGCTTTCTTGGGTTTTTTAAAAATCCGAGAATTGTGATTACATTTTTGTTTTCTTTTATATTATGTTTTTTTCTAAGCGACCGGGCGATGATGGTGGCGGATTATTACGATTCTCCGATGCAGGCGTTTGAGCCGTTTATCTGGACGTTTGGAGACGCGACGTCCATTCTGCTGTGCGCGCTGCTTTTGATTCTTTTATTTATAGATTTGCCGAAATTAAGTCCGTTTACGCCGTATTTGCTGCTTCGAATGAAAAAATGGAAGTGGCTGTTCGCGCAGTTTCTTTATATTTTTTGCGTAACCTTGCTTTACATGGGCTTTGTGTTTCTTGTGACGAGTCTTTTGTGCATGAAAAAGACATATGTCGGAAACATCTGGAGCAAGACGGCGGCTTTGCTTGCCTATTCCGATATGGGCCGGCGGCTTTCCGTTCCGTCTACCGTGAAAGTAATGGAAAGCACAAGCCCGGCGGAATGCAGCGCGCAGATTCTGCTGCTGCTTGTCTGTTATGCTTTGACGCTTAGCTTTCTGATGTTGTTTTTTCAGATGAAAATCGGAAAAAAGGCGGCGATTGCCGCTGGACTTGCTTACAGTCTGACCGGATTTTTGCTGGAACCGGAGGTATTGGCGGACATACTGCAGAAAGAGGAGTATCAGATGTTTCGGATGCGTCAGATGGCGGGATGGCTGAGTCCTTTGAATCATGCGACATACGGCATGCATGATTTTGGGTATGATACGCTGCCTTCTATTTTTCAGTCCTGCATGGTATTTCTTGGCATTCTGCTGTTTTTTGCGCTGCTTTCTTTTTGGACGCTGAAAAAATATAATTTCAGTTCATTTACGGGGGAATAGGCTATGGGAGAAATCGGAAAGGAAAAAGCATTCTGGCTTTTGTCTGCGTTTTGTTTTCTGGCAATCGTATTTGCCGTTCCTTTTTCAAAAATGGAGTTTCCGCTTGCGGCGGGGAGTTTTATTCGGTATTTTCAGTCTGCGCTGGCTTCGAAAGGAATGCTGTTTTTGATCCCGATTGTTTCGGTTCTGCCGGCGGGCGCGTCTTATGTGAGGGATTCGTCCGGCGGCTTTTTAAAACTGTATGCCGTTCGAATCAGCCGCATGGAGTATATACAGAGAAAGACGTTTTTGATTTATGCGGGCGGGTTTTTGCCTTTTTTTCTGGCTGGGATTCTGGCGTTTTTCGCCGGGTTTTTGTTTTTGTTTCCGCTGGAGCGAAAGGGGGAAGTGGAGCTGGCTTTGGTCTTTGACAGCCTTGGGATGCTGCTTCGCATTTGCTTTGTGGGCGGGATTTTTGCGGAGATCTCCGGCGTTTTTGCGGCGGTTTTTAAGAATTATTATATGGCGTACGGGCTGCCGTTTGTGTGTTATTATTTGTTGATTATTTTAAAGGACAGGTATCTGCCGGATTTTTATGCGATGTATCCGGGCGAGTGGATTTTGGCCGAGCAGTACTGGGGGAGGG
>CATOKN010000149.1 GCA_951800425.1 uncultured Lachnospiraceae bacterium | reverse complement strand
GCCGAAGAGATTTCCAAAGCGTCGGACGTCGTGCTAAACAGCATGAGCATGTCTCAGATTGACGATACGAGCGCCATGTTAAATACGCTTTCAAAAATCATGTCAAAATTTGACATTGAGGAAATCAAAGAAAATCCGGGGCTGCTTGGAAAGATTTTTGGAAATATGAGAAAGCAGCTGGATAAAATTCTTGCAAAATATCATACTATGGGCGAGGAAGTGGATAAGATTTACGTGCAGTTAAAGCAGTACGAAGCGGAAATCAAGCAGTCCAACCGCAAACTGGATCAGATGTTTGACGCCAACGTAAATTATTATCACGAGCTGGTAAAATACATACTGGCGGGCGAGCAGGGGTGCAGAGAGCTGGAGGAATATATTGCGAAGCGGCAGGCGGATATGGAAGCCACAGGCGATATGTCGATTCAGTTTGAGCTTCAGAGCTTACAGCAGGCGCTCATGATGTTAGAGCAGAGAACCCAGGATCTTCGGACAGCCGAAAGCGTGGCGATGCAGTCGGTGCCGATGATAAAGACGATGGAATTTTCCAATATGAATCTGGTCAGAAAAATCAATTCCGCGTTTATCGTAACGCTTCCGGTGTTCAAACAGGCGCTTGCCCAGGCAATTATGCTAAAGAGACAGAGAATCCAGGCGGAGGCCATGTCCGCGCTTGACGAAAAGACGAATGAAATGCTTCTGAAAAATGCAAAAAATACGGTGGAGCAGTCTAAGATGACCGCAAGGCTTGCGTCCGGCAGCTCGATCAAAATTGAGACACTGGAGACGACCTGGAGAACAATCGTAAACGGTATTGAAGAGACAAAGCTGATTCAGGAAACGGCGAGAAAGCAGCGCGTAGAGGATCAGGCAAGGCTTGAAAATATCAAAGCGGAGTTTAACAGGATGTATCATATGCCAAACAAATAACAGCAGGGAAAATGAGGAGGTAGCAGTATGCCAATTTGTTTATCAAAAGGACAGAAAGTAGATTTGACAAAAGGAAATCCGGGACTGAAAAAAATCATGGTAGGCCTGGGATGGGACGTAAACGCATTTGATTCCGGAGCGGATTTTGATTTGGACGCCGCGGCTTTTATGCTGGGAGACAATGGAAAATGCCCGACGGAGAAAGAATTTGTCTTTTATGGAAATCTGGAACATGCCAGCGGTTCCGTAAAGCATATGGGAGATAACCTGACCGGAGAAGGCGAGGGAGACGATGAGCAGATTCTGGTAGATTTGACGCAGATTCCTTCGAATATATCCAAAGTGGCGTTTACCGTTACCATTTATGATTCCGACGTAAGACGTCAGAATTTCGGCCAGGTGTCCAATTCCTTTATCCGTATTGTGGATGAGTCAACCGGACAGGAGCTGATTCGTTACGATCTCGGAGAAGATTTCTCCATTGAAACGGCCGTTGTAGTCGGAGAATTGTACCGCCATAATGGAGAATGGAAATTCAACGCCATTGGAAGCGGCTTCCAGGGCGGACTTGCGGCGCTGTGCGGCCATTACGGCATTGAAGTGGCATAGGAGGTGAAAGCATGCCGATTAGTTTAACAAAGGGACAGAAAGTAAGCCTTACAAAAGACAATCCCGGCTTGTCAAAAGTAGTCGTGGGCCTTGGCTGGGACGTCAATGCGTTTGATACCGGAGGAGACTTTGATTTGGATACGGCGGCGTTTTTGCTGACCGATTCCGGAAAAGTTTCAAGACCCGAAGACTTTGTGTTTTTTGGAAACTTATCGCATCCGTCCGGCTGCGCCCAGCATATGGGGGATAACCGGACGGGCGCGGGCGAGGGAGACGACGAGCAGATAAAAGTAGATTTGTCTCTGGTGCCGCCCAATATTACAAAAATTTCATTTACCGTTACAATTTATGAAGCGGAGCAGAGGCGTCAGAATTTTGGCCAGGTCAGCCAGGCGTTTATAAGGATTTATAACGAGCAGACCGGGGAAGAGCTGCTTCGGTATGATTTGGGAGAGGATTTTTCCATTGAGACGGCCGCGATTTTTGGGGAATTGTACAAAAACGGAGGAGAATGGAAATTTAACGCAATCGGAAGCGGCTATCAGGGCGGACTTGCGGCAATTTGCGCCAATTACGGCGTGGAAACAGAATAGGAGGATGAAACATGTCAATTAGCTTGCAGAAAGGACAGAAAGTAAGCCTGTCAAAAGAAAACGCGGGACTTTCCACAGTGCTGATCGGCCTTGGCTGGGACGAAGCCAAACGTCAGAAAGGCGGCTTTTTTGCGCCGAAGCCGCAGCCAATCGACTGCGACGCTTCCGCGTTCGTATTAAAAAACGGAAAGCTTGTGGATCCGTCGGACATTGTCTATTTTGGAAATTTGCAGCATAAAACAGGAACGATTCAGCATATGGGCGATAACTTAACGGGCGCGGGCGAGGGAGACGACGAGCAGATTCTTGTGGATCTCTCCAGGATTCCGGCAGAATATGACAGAATCGTTGTCGTAGTCAATATTTATGAAGCACAGAAGAGAAACCAGCATTTTGGCATGATTGAAAATGCATTTATTCGTCTGGTAGACGGAAAGACAAACCGGGAAATGTTAAAATACAATCTTTCGGAGAACTATTCCGGCATGACGGCGATGATTTTCGGAGAAGTTTATCGGCATAACGGAGAATGGAAATTTAATGCCATCGGGCAGGCGACTTCCGATCCGGGCGTAGGCGCGCTTGCAAACAGGTACAGATAACGCTTTAAATACGATAACATGCTCCAGGAAGGATAAAAAGAATGAAATATCAAGGACTTACAGACAGAGAAGCGGAAGCTTCCAGACAGCAATACGGTTCCAACCAGATACCGGATTCGGAGCCGACGACATTTTGGGAGGAGTTTAAAGAGACGTTCGGCGATCCCATGATCAAAATTTTGCTTGCCATCGCGGCGTTAATGATCGTTATGTTTTTCTTTGGCTATGCGGAAATCTACGAGCCGCTCGGCACGATTGTAGCCGTTCTGATCGTAGCGTTCGTATCTGCAAAAACAGGCGTGGCCAGCGATACGAAATATCGGGAGCTAAAGGACAGCACAAAAAAAGACCAGTGTAAGGTTCACAGAAACGGCATTGTGGCAGTGATTGACGTAGACGACGTCGTTGTCGGAGACAAAGTTTTGCTGCAGTCGGGCGACAAGATTCCGGCGGACGGCGTTTTGGTCTCCGGTTCGCTGCGGGTGGACAATTCCGCGTTAAACGGCGAAGCGGAGGAATGCAAAAAAACAGAGGCGCCGGAAGAATTCCAGCTTGCGGAAGATATTACGGGCGATACGTTTGTGGATAAGCATTCTCTGTTCCGCGGCGCAGTCGTGTTTGACGGCGAAGGCATTTTGGACGTCAGAAAAGTCGGCTTAAAGACGATGATGGGAAAAATGGCCGAGGAAATGCAGGAAAACGAGCCGGATTCTCCGTTAAAAGTTAAGCTTGCGAAGCTGGCAAAGCAAATTTCTACGTTCGGCTATATTGGCGCCGTCGTAATCGCCGTACTTTACTTCGCGTATTTTATTATATCGGCGGGCGGCGTATCCGCGTATCTTGACATTGGAATTCAGGAAATTATCAAAGACGTCGTAGAAGCCGTTTCTCTGGCCGTCGTGATTATTGTATGCGCCGTTCCGGAGGGTCTGCCGCTTATGATTTCTCTCGTGCTGATGCAGAATACAAGCAAAATGCTGGCTCATAATGTGCTTGTCCGGAAAGCGGAAGGAATTGAAACCGCAGGTTCCTTGAATATTTTATTCAGCGATAAGACGGGAACGATTACAAAAGGAATGCTTGAGGTTGTGGATTTCTTTACGGCCGACGGCAATTCCATTCCGATTCCGGAACTGAAAAATTTTGGAAGCGTAAAATCTTTGCTGGACCTTGCAATCGGAAAAAATACGCAGTCTATGTTTGACGGCGAACACCGGGTCATTGGCGGTAACGCTACGGATCAGGCCATGATGAAGTTTATCGGGGAAGATACGTTCCGGGCCTTAGAAGCCGACAAAGAATGCATCGTTACAAAATCTCAGGGCTTTAATTCAACAAACAAATTCAGCCAGGCGAGAATCGACGCATTGGGCAAGACTTTTTATAAAGGAGCGCCGGAGCGTCTTTTGGCCAAAGCCGTAAAATATCTGGATAAAGACGGCCAGATACAGGAAATTGACAAGGCCGCGCTGGATAAAAAAATAGACGGACTTGCCGCAAAAGCCATGCGCGTTTTAGCGTTTGGATATTCCCGGAAAGACCTTGTGGAAAACGAAATTAACGACGATATTGTAATCATTGGACTTGTGGGAATCCGGGACGACGTAAGAGCGGAGGCAAAAGAAGCCATCCACCAGGTGCAAAGCGCAGGAATCCAGGTTGTTATGATTACAGGCGACAGGCTCGAAACGGCAGTCGCCATTGCAAAAGACGCCGGACTTTTGAAAAATGAAACTGACATAGCGATTACATCCGCGCAGTTAAATGAAAAGTCAGACGACGAATTAAAGAAAATCATTCCCAATATCCGCGTCATTGCAAGGGCGCTGCCTACGGACAAATCCAGAATGGTGCGTCTGTGCCAGGAGATGAATCTTGTCGTAGGAATGACGGGAGACGGAGTCAATGATTCTCCCGCCCTAAAGCGCGCGGACGTGGGCTTTGCCATGGGAAGCGGTACGGAAGCGGCCAAGGAAGCCGGAAAAATCGTAATATTAGACGACAATTTCAAGTCCATCAAGGACGCCATCTGGTATGGCAGGACGATTTACCATAATATTTTAAAGTTCTGCAAATTCCAGCTTGTCATCAACGTGGCGGCCGTTGTGGTAAGCGCAGTCGCGCCGTTTTTCGGCGTGGAAGAGCCGCTGAAAGTAACGCATCTTCTGTTTGTCAATCTTGTTATGGACGGACTTGGAGCCATTATGCTTGGAAACGAACCTGCGCTTAAGAAATATATGGACGAGAAGCCAAGACGCAGAGATGAGAGCATTGTAAGCAAAAAAATGATGGCGCAGATTGTCATTATGGGAGCGTGGCTGACGTTTATCAGCTTTCTCTATCTGAAACTGCCGTTTTTTGAACAGCTTTTTGATAATCCAAAGCAGCATCTGACGGGGTATTTTGTCCTGTTTATTGTAAGCGCGCTGTTTAACGGGTTCAATGTCAGGGACGACGGATTTGGAATTTTTAAGGGCTTACATGAAAACACCGGATTTTTAAAAGTGTTTTTCCTGATTATACTTGTTCAGGCCGTGATCGTAAACGCCGCGCTGGTGCCGTTTACAGTGTTTACCTGGATCGGAAATATGTTTAGCTGCGTGCCGTTTGGAATCAAAGGCTGGATTGCCGCCATTCTTCTGGCGGTGACAATGATTCCTGTGGATATGGTGCGAAAGCTGTTTACGAGCAGAGGAAATTAAGA
>CATOKN010000148.1 GCA_951800425.1 uncultured Lachnospiraceae bacterium | reverse complement strand
ATACTGTATCAGTAACTGAGCTGACCGTTTTGCAGTTTCATTTATAGCATTTACACAAAATTTGATCCACCGAATATAACCACCACTGTATTGAGTAGTTTGAAGCAAGTCGAAGTATTCATTCTTGCTGTGATACAAATACTCGGACAGACATATTAGCGGTTTTGCTTCTCCAACGATATTGCACAATATCGTTGGAATAATGATTCGTCCTACAATCCCGTTATATTTCTCAAACGGATGTATCATCTCAAACTGATAATGCGCTAATGCAGTCTTAATTAACTGGTCAGTCTCTTTGTCATTATATAGATAAGCGGAAATATCGGCCAGCGCTGGTAAAACTGCGTCAGGGGCTGTAGGATTGTAAGATATAAGGTTCGTCCTGACACCCAATAAAAAAGTCTGTTTGCCCCTAATATTAACTGGCTTACTAACTACATCACCATATAATGCAATTCCGCAAAGTTCACTTAGAACTGGAGCTGAAATTGTCCTATCTATCGCTTTCTTGTATGCCAGTTTGAGATTAGTGTTCATTCTTTTAATAGCATTAATTCGACGAACGCTTCTCTATTTGGGGCATATATAAAAAGTCCCTTCAAAAATCCAATATTTCGATGAACTTCAATTAGCAAGGCGGATAGTTCATCGTCCATTTTTACATATCACCATGTATCAGAGGACGCGGGGTAAATGTGTAGTATTTAAAATTATGTATACTGTCATCAATATGTTCAATGTAGTCTCCTGTATAGGGAATCATCTCATATACCTCAATAGTAAAAATCTATTTTCAGTATATCACCAATATTGAAATAAATGAAGTGCGATTTATAGACTTTGAAAGAAATAATATGTCGGCCTCCCTTGCAATCCCATTTGCTTTCCAGACAGGACTGCGCATATCGGAAATTGTTGCTTTGAAATGGTCAGACATAAACGAGGAAAAAGAATACTGCATTCATGTGCAGCGCATGGAAACAAAAGAATTTGAAAAGCTTCCGGACGGTTCATGGAGCAAAGAAAAATCTGTCATTATCGAACGCACAAAGCCCTATGCCGGAAACCGGAATGTTTACCTGACTACTACCGCAAGGAAAATCTTAAATCAGGTAAAAACCCATAATACCGAAACCGGATACGGCAACTATTGTTTCAACCGCAAATCTGCCATACAGACGGCACAGACAATGGAAAAAGCCCTTGCACACACGGTATAAAAATTTGTTCTCAAATGTTCTCAAAAAACAGGACAGATTTTAAACAATAAAAAAGCATGGGAAACACTGTAAAATCAATGTTTCCCACACTTTTCAACCAGTCGATGCGACAGGATTTGAACCTGCGGCCTCTGCGTCCCGAACGCAGCGCTCTACCAAACTGAGCCACGCATCGTCGTCTTATTTGTAAATCACATTTCTCAAACGCGCTCAATTATGATAGCACATATTTAACGCTTTGTCCAGTACTTATCGCCAGAATTATATAAAAATATAAAAAAATATGAAAAACGACAAATCTTCTCTCATTTTATCAAACAACAAAGCAGTACATTACAATAAAATGACAAAAGCTCCCGCCCATAACAAACAAATGAAACACCTCATGACTTCCAAAATATTGATGCGCCCCATTAAATCCTTTCAGCTTCAGCGCGTAAACCACGCCTCCGACCGTATAAAGTATCCCGCCCGCCAAAAGCCACGCAAACGCAGCCGCGGGAAGCTTCTTTAATAAAATGGGAAATACAAAAAGACACGCCCACCCCATAGCAATATAAATAATAGAAGAAAGCCATTTCGGGCAGTTGATCCAAAAGCCTTTTAAAAGCATGCCGGCCAGCGCAATTCCCCAAATCAGGCAAAGCATCAGCATGCCCGTCTTCCCGCCCAAAACCAGCAGACAGACAGGCGTATACGTTCCGGCGATCAGGACAAAAATCATCATGTGATCCACTTTCCGAAAAATCTTTAGAATGCCGTCTTTGACATTCAGCGCATGATAAACCGTAGAAGCGGCATATAATAAAATCATCGCCATAATAAAAATGCTCATTGCCGTGATGGCAAACGGCATCCGGCTCAGTTCTGCTTTGACCAGAAGCGGCGCGGCGGCAAACAGCGACAAAAGCATGCCGATATAATGCGTAATCGCGCTTCCCGGTTCTCGAATGGTAATCTGCATAATGTCTCCTCCTTTTCATTCCTTTATTATGTAGTATTGATTGCTATATGTTATTTTATTCAATACTATCACATAATGTCCGGCATGTCAATCGGGAGACTTCCTGCTAAACGTCCTTTATTCCAAACAAATCCCTCGCATTCTTCTCCGTCGCTTCCTCCACCTCTTCTTCCGAAACCCCTTTGAGGTTTGCAATCTTTTTCACCACATATTCCAGCAGCCCCGAATGGTTCCGTTTTCCACGAAACGGCTCCGGCGCCATATAAGGCGCGTCCGTTTCAATCAGAATTTTTGAAAGCGGAATCTGCTCCACGGTTTCTTTTAACTTTTTTGCATTCTTAAATGTTACGACGCCTCCCACGCCGATATAATATCCCATCTTTACAAATTCTTTCGCCAGTTCCGCAGAATAAGAATAACAGTGAATTACGCCCGGTATTTCTTCCGCGTGCGCGCGCTTCATCACGCGCACCGTATCCTCCGCGGCGTCTCTGGAATGAATAATCACCGGAATCCGCGCTTCCTGCGCCAGCTTCATCTGACGCGCAAACCAGTACCGCTGCTTTTTTTGTATGTCCGGATCTTTCTCCCAATAGTAATCCAGGCCGATTTCCCCGACGGCTGCTGCTTTCGGATGCTTAAGCTGCGCTTTCAGCCAGGAAAAGCTCTCTTCATTCAGCCCTGCGATTTCGCTTGGATGCACGCCGGCCGCCGCATACATTTTTTCATACTTTTCCGCAAGAGCAATCGTTGCTTTCGTGCTTTCGATAGACGCCCCGACGTTGATAATGTTGCATATCCTGCCGCCAAACAATTCTTGCAGCAAAAAATCCCTGTCCTCATTAAACTTTTCATCATCATAATGCGCATGTGATTCAAATATCATGTTCTTCCCCTCTCCTGTAATAAAAAACCGCAAGCTGCGTCCTGTCTCTTAAGTCCAGTTTTTCCAAAATAACGCTGACATAATTACGAACCGTTCCTTCGCTCAAAAACAATTTATCCGCAATTTCCCTGTTGCTTAATCCTAGGGCAACTTCTTCAATAATTTCTTTTTCCTTTTCACTTATATGATACCTCTTATAATCAAACGAAGCGGAATTATCATTCATAAACTCTGATATTTTCCCTGCAATGTCTCCGCAAAATACGGTCTGCCCACCGTAAACCGCCTTAATCGCAGGAATAATTCCCTCATAATCCTGTTTTAAAATATATCCTTTCACACCCAGACGAAGCGCCTTTACAATATATTCATCATCGGAAAATGTCGTCAAAAGCAAAATTTTTGCCTGAGGATTTTTCAGTAAAATCTGCTCGCTGGCTTCAAGGCCGGACATTTTGTCCATTCTTATGTCCATCAAAAGCACATCCGGCTTTTCCTGCCCGTACAATACCATTGCCTCTTCCCCACTGCTCCCCAAACCGGCCACCGTAATCTCTGCGTCCGACTCTAAAATTGTTTTTAAAGAGAAAGCCACTAACGTATCGTCGTCTACAACTACTACCCGCATATTACCTCCTTATTTTTGGGAATCACCATTAAAATTCGAAATCCCGATTCGCCGGAAACATAAAACGTCCCTCCCAGCGCGTCCGACCGCTCTTTCATATTTTTAAGTCCGATTCCGGCCCCCTGCCTTATTTCCGTCTCCGTTCCATTATCTTCCACCGACAGACGGTAAAATCCCGGATGCTCCCGGAAACGAATCCACACCGCGTCTCCGTTGCTGTGTTTTAAAATATTGGAAACCGCTTCCTTTGTCGTCGCAATCAGACAGTATTTCACGCGCCTTGGTATGTCCTTTGACATATCATACTCCAAACTTACCGCGTATTGTCCCTGTATGGGTTCCGCAATTTCTCTGACGCTCTGCTCTAAGTCTACGGAATCGTCATGCAGATCATGCACGCTCTGGCGAATGCTTGTCATTGCCATATCCAGCGTATCTTTCATCTGAAGAAGCCGCTCATGCACAGCCCCCTCCGGCTCCATCGTCAAAATAGCTCCCGTCATTAAAATCGACCGGGAAAGCATATGCCCCACATTGTCATGAATTTCCCTGGCAATCCTGTTCCGTTCTTTTAACGTGGCAAGGTAAATCTCATAATCCTGCTTTTCCAGAAGATGTTTGTTTTTCTCTTTCAGCATCAGATTCCGCTCCACTTCATCGTCCCGAATCCGGATCAGTTCTTCTGTCAAACGCCGCTTTTCTGACGTTTTATATGCAAGCAGAAAGGATAATGCCGTTGTAAACAGCCAAAGCGCCGTTTCTTTTGGGTTTTTTGGAAGATGCTGCAAAAAAATCAAAAGCATTGGCGCCACGGGAAGATAGATCCTGTGATACGCCATATCGTACAAAAATACGGGAAAAAACAAAAGAGCCTCCGGATTTATCAGGGAGGTCAGAAAAACTGCTGCAAACAAAAAGTAAAATAACTTTTTTTCTTCTATATAAATACCAAGAGCCGCAGCCGTCACCGCCGCAAGCAATGCCGTCACCGGACGCATGGCGCCGTCGCCGCCCCAAAGCAGAAAAATCCCAAAGGCCAGTAAAATCATTTTATCTGTTATTTTATCCATGCTGCCTCCTTACGGGCCTATTATAACAAAAAAATCTGCTTTTTACATCTAAAAAACAATTTCCCGGAAAAATCTGTATTGTTTCTCTCTGTTCAAAAAAGAAAACTGCGCTATAGTTTTTATGAGCATGGAGGTTTCCGCGTTGACAAAGAAATAAATCCCAAAACCGTATTGCCGTACAGTTTTGGGATTTTTCTTTACTTTTATCGCAGCAAATCACACCCGCCGCAACAATGAAAAATGATAAACTCCAATGCCGACGCCTTTTCTGTTGCCGGGCATGGGCGGGCAGCGCAATATAATAAAATACCATTTGATGCGCCGCTATGTTTTCCAAATAATTTATACTCAAAAAATCTTCACTCCAAAAACGGCTTCCACCTGACATTTCATCCATTAAGCTGAAGATAGACACTGCGTCAGAAACAGGTATAAAACCCGTTAATTTCCATTCGGCCAGGCGCTTACTAAGATAATTTGTAATATCCGTATAAACTTTCTCGTTGAACGTATTATGGCAGCGCAATTCTACCAATAATCCGCTTTCTCCTACAACCATATCCGAAAAGCTCATTTCTATGACCTCCGAAACTCCCGATTGTGATTTGATGATTTTTAAGGGAAATATTAGCTGTTATATTTTGTTATTAAAATACCCGCCAACCCTTGAAAATACTAAGTTTATCGCAGGTGAACTTTCCCTTATCGTTTCCCTT
>CATOKN010000147.1 GCA_951800425.1 uncultured Lachnospiraceae bacterium | reverse complement strand
ATACCCAACATTCACAGAGTTTTATCTGAAAGTATGTGAAAACTAAGGAACCGCCGTATACGGAACCGTACGTACGGTGGTGTGGGAGGTCGGTAGATAAAATAATTATCTACCTCCTACCCGATTGCCGTGCGTTTTGTTGCGGAATCAGGATATTTTTAACTTTTTGCTCATGCCGGCTTTTGTGAGTTTTTTCTTAAGCGCCAGCCTTTTTGATTTTTTGAGGTTTTTTGGCACTTTTACGGTAATTTTTGATTTTGTCTTTTTAAACGCGCCGTTTGCAATTGTCTTTACTGAGCTTCCGCGGAATGTTACTTTGTTTAACTTCTGGCATTTGAAAAATGCGTTTTTGTTAATTTTTGTTATATACTTTCCGATGACGGCCGATTTGAGATTCTTTGCGCCTTTGAAAGCATTGGCGTTGATTTGAACGACTTTGTATTTGGACTGCCCGATAGAAACCGTATCCGAAATCTTGACTTTGGAAGCGTTTTTGTTTACAAGCGTTACGACGGAGGCAGTCATTTTGGAGGCGTCTAATATTTCGTATTCTATGCCGTTATACGTTGCTTTGCTGACGGAAGAAACGTCATTGTTGGCCGGGGGCGGCGTTTGAGCGGAGGCTTCTTTTAAGTTGGACTGCGCTGCTTTGAGCTGTTCTGTCAGAAGCCTTAGCTCTGCGGCGTCTGCATTCGACGCTGCCTTGGACGCTTTTTCATAGGCGCTTTGGAAAGCTGTCCAGGTGGAAGCGGTATAAGCTGCCGCTCCTTTTTTATAAAGCGGTTCTGCCTTTTTGAGCGCGTCTGTAAGCGTTTGCTTTACTGCGATAAGCACGTCCGCTTTCTTTTCATCCAGCGCTTCCTGCGCCTTAGTCAATGTCTGTATTAAGCCGTAAAGGTATCGTGACGTTTCTTCTTCCGTCATACCGTCAGGCAGTTCTTTGGCTGCATTTTGATAGGCAGTTTGAAATGGATTCCAGATTTCATCGGGAATGTCTTTGTCCTGTCCTTTGTCCGCGTCCTGTTTTGCAGTGGAAACGGCTGTGTCAAGCTGGGTTTTCAATTCCTGGGAAGATTTTACGGTCAGAGATTCCTTTGCCTTTTGCAAATCGTCTTTTATCTGATACATTTCAGAACGGCTTGCATCTTTTGTTTCTGCGAGCTGCTCCGCCTTTTCACAGGCTTCCTGAAATGCTTTGTTTTCTTCATATAGTCCGGCATTGGCTTTCCAGTCTTCTATGGTAGAGGACAGCTCCTCATAGACGTCCAGAAAGGCCG
This sequence comes from uncultured Lachnospiraceae bacterium, assembly GCA_951800425.1. Lineage (GTDB taxonomy): Bacteria > Bacillota > Clostridia > Lachnospirales > Lachnospiraceae > Roseburia_B. Next base: position 4,288 of record CATOKN010000147.1, on the reverse strand, counting down.
AATAGGCGGAAGAATATAAGATTTGCGTCTTTTTGTGGGATGGATTCCGCTGACAGACATATTCTTTGAGTCCGTCGTTATCCCGGGTAACTTCTGTCCGGATGGTTCCGCTTCCCCATGCGTGGCCTCCGGGAATATCCGAGCCAGTTTCAAGAATGGCATGGCAGAGAACGCAGATGGTGTCGCCCGTATAGCCGCCTGATTCACAATCCGGTTCTTTTTCGTTTTTCAGAACGGTTTCGGAATGGCTGCAGTCCGGATCTGGTTCGGGATGCTCTTCCGTTACATGAATGTTGTAGGTAGTTCCGTCGATCACCGCGGTCGTATAGCCCTCTCCGATTCCTGTGATGGAAAGAACGGTGGAAGAGGAGCCGGAGCCGGCCATTTTTGTCACCTGGTAAAAGTTGCTTCCCTGAGGATAGAGAATGGCGGCGCGATTGTCTGAATCCAGACAGGCAATCAGATATTTTTGGCCCGCAACAATGGACGCGGCCTGTTTGTATCCCAAAAGCGCGCCGTCGGAAGCATCCGGATCTTTTTCAAGCAATACCAGATCGTACTGGAAATCGGAGCCCGAATTGTAAGAGTCCATAGCGTTAAAATTCGTCTGCTTGTAGTAGAAAATCAAGTATCTTCCCCGGGCGGTATTTGAAATGCGAAACGTGTTCTCGCCGGAACCTGGCGCAACGGTGATGTCTGCGGCGCCTGATGTAAAAAACGTATCGAACGTGTTGCTGCCATTGGACAGATAGACGTTTGCAAATTCATTTTTTATATTCCATGTTCTATCCGCGCTTCCTTCCGTAAATGTAAATTCGGCGTTTTCGATTGCGAGATTGTCGTTTGGCGTATCTGAAAAAGCAGTTTGGAAAGAATCGGACGCAGTCCCCTTGTGATCGTGCATGACAAGGGAGGTTCCTTCTGAAAAAGCAGCTGTTGCAATGGTTTCGTCAGGCTGCGTGGTAATGCGCTGTTCGCCGCTGTAATTTGGCTGCGTATATACTTCATCCTTTTCAATTTCTACGTCTGTGCCGGTGGAAAACGGAGAAGGAGTGCATGCTTCGTCCATGGCAAAGCGGCTGTAAAGGATAGATTTGTGGTTTGGTTCCCAAAGAAGTCCGATGGAGCCGTCTTCAAGCTCTGTCAGACAGGAGTAGACAAACGATTCATATCCTCCCTGGCCGCCGGGAACGGCAAATCTGTTTTTGCAGGTTAAAGTTTTTTCTTCGTCGTCATTTACCACAAGCGTTAAAATCTGGCCGTTGGCGCGCACGTCCGATGGAGCCGAAACTAAAATCACCTGCTTTCCATCTATTTTTTTGGAATAGGAGAGCGCGGACAAATTACAGCCTTTATGGACGGGAATATCGGTCTGAACGGCTGTGCCAAGCTGATAAGATCCGTCCGGCTGTTTTGTTGCGTCTACGTAGCACAGATTACCAACGGAGGCGCGGTATCCTCCATGCCGGAAAAACATTCGAAGCGTGCCATCGGAAAGCTCTACAATTTCATTTTCGGAAGAAGTGTCGATTTCCGTTTCCTCAACGGTTTCCATGTCCTGCGTTCTTTGCCAGGTTGCGCCGTTGTCTGTGGAATATGTGATGCTTGCGGCTTCCCGTCCGGGTTTCCAGTTGTAAAAGCCAATCACAAGGTCGCCGCAGGAAGTCGTAATGCCTTTGCCCGGCGAAACGAGAAGCGCCTGATCATTTGGGTCATCGCTACGTTTGATTTGCGTGTTCAAAATCGTGGGGTTATCCCAGGTAAGTCCATTGTCTTTGGAGGATACCATCCAGAGGTAGCCGGTTTCATATACATGAAGATCGGAACCCTCAAAAAATACGTTCTGCTGAATCTGCGTATCGCTGTCTACCTGGGTTTGCGTCAGCTCTGTGCGCGCTCCGCCGGAATCTGTGGAGTAGAGATTGTACCATTCGTCGACGCAGTAATCAGATGGAGAATCGTCCTGCATGTTTAAAACAGGAGCAAATCCGTCTGTAAAATCTCCCACGTAGTATTCATAATCTGCACCGTCCGCATCCGGTCGCGTTTTGGCTTTTGTCTGAAAATCTGCGGTTAGGGCCAGCCGGAAATCCCCTTCGCCATGGACTTCTACGTATCCCGTGCCGCAGCCCGGACTTCGATAGCCGCCCATAGTTGTAACTCCCGTAGGATTGACGTCGGCAATACAGTAAATGGTATTGTCAGGTCCTACGATAACGCCGGGATCGATAATGGTTGTCGCTCTGTTTCCGGCATTTTGCCGACTGTCCGGAAAGTAGATGGGAAAGCTGTAATGCCATGTTTTTCCCCCGTCGTCCGATACGGAAGCGATTGTGTCAAGGCCTCCCCCGTCAGGAGAAGAGCCGTCTCCGCTTAACACGTCATATCTGGCGTCGGCAACGGCAATTAAGCTTCCGTTTTCCAATGTGGAAATGGCGGGAATGCGGAAATGGTCGCTGTTTGCCGTTTTAGGCGGGAAAGGACCTCCTTTTGTGACGTGTTCTTTGCTTGCGGGAATGCTTCCCGCTTTTAAAAGGGATTCCTTTTTTGTTTCTGCGGAAGCAGAAAGAGGAAACAGCGGCATCATTGAGAGAAACAGCGTGCCTGCAGTGGCAATGCTCATGCCGCGTTTCCAGAGTTTTGAAGTTGCGGTTTTGTTTTTGCTCATAAGCGCCTCCTGTAAATAATATAGAATTTCTTACATTTATTATATTAAGAAATTACAGATTTCACAATAGGAGGGCATGAAAATAAAAAAAAATCAGAAACATAAATAAAAGAATTGAAAGAAGAGAGCGGGTTTTGTATAATTTAAACATATTTGCAAAAATATGTGACTGAGTAACAGGAAAGATGACGAGGTGGTTTTATGAAACGAAAAAAGACAGACGCGTGTTGGAAAAGAGGGATAGGCGCGGGATTGTCCCTGGCTGCCGCAATATTGCTTGCGCCGACAGTTCCAGGGCTTGGAGCAGAGCTTTCAGAGGAGGCTTCCAGAATGCCGGAGATAACGAAAGCAGGCAGCGTCTCCGTAAGCAGCGAAGGGGTGACTTATGACGAACCGTTTGCTACGGGTACGGCGGGTTGTAAGCACTTTCGAATTCCTGCGCTGATTACTCTTCAGGACGGCACGCTTCTTGCCACGGCGGACGCCAGGTGGGAGACGACGGGAGACGGAGGCGGCATTGATTCTATCGCGTCCATATCCGAAGACGGAGGTAAGACGTGGCAGTACAGCTTTCCGCTTTATTTTCCGGACAGCGTCGGATATGCGGGCAGCCGTGCGACAACGATTATCGATCCGGGCGTTATGGAGGGGCCGGACGGGACGATTTATTTTATTGCGGACGTCAATCCGACCGGAAGCACTACAATGTACAAACAAATTCCGGAAGGTACCGGTTATGTAGAAGTTGAAAATGAGGCGGACAGCGGACGCTTTCTGGCTCTGACGGAAAATTACCAGACCAGCTGGGACGTAAATCCGGAAGACGGAACGCTGGAAAATTATCCCTGGTATGTCAGTAAGTTCGACAAAGACGGCTTTGCAAAGATTCTAAAACGCTCGGATGGAAGCGAATCGGGCTACGGAGTCGATGAATGGTACAATCTCTATACGATTGAAGATGGAACATATGTAGACAATCTGAGGCAGTCTCAGGTCAACAGCAGTACTGAAATTCAGCAGAATGCGTTTTACAAGGATTCCAAATTTCATGTTTACAGCATTGACTATCTTTGGGTTATTACATCGACGGACGGCGGAAAGACCTGGGAGCATCCCAGGGATATGACGGATCAGATTAAGCGGCACAGGGACGAACATGCGCTTTTGGTGTCTCCCGGACAGGGAATTACTACAAGTAAAGGAGACGCCGTGATCGGATTTTATGATCACGGAGTGGATGAAGAAAACGCCAGCGTCGTATATACCTGTGACAATGGCAGGACCTGGAAGCGGACGGAGGATATGCAGCGTTCGGAGAACGGGGGCTTTTGGACTTCGGAAAACGAAATCGTAGAGCTTTTGGACGGCACGCTGCGTATGTTTGCACGCAATGGCAGAGGAAAAATATGCTATGCGGACATTACAAAAGACGAAGTGACGGGAGATTATATTATGGCGGAGCAGTCGGTGCAGACAGATGTTTCCTGCACAAGCACATGTAACGTCACCGCAATTTCCTATTCAAAGAAGATTAACGGCAAGCAGGCAATCCTTGTCGGATGTCCGACTGGCGGAACCCGTGCAAAAGGAAAGCTTTTTACGTTTTTGGTGGAAGAGGAC
>CATOKN010000146.1 GCA_951800425.1 uncultured Lachnospiraceae bacterium | reverse complement strand
TCCTAAAAACGGCTGCCTTTGCTTGTATCTGAATTTATAATGCTGAAGCAGCTCCACAATTTCTCTTACAATTTTTGCATTTGCGCGGAACGATTTTTCATCTAAAACCTCTTTAAACGCAAAATTAGGACTTTTTTTCAATCTGGTATCCCGAAACATATTTAAAACTGTCTGTTTAAAAGAATCATCCGCTTCGATGCCCTGCAACGCCTGTTTTACCTCATCTTCCGAATAATCCGTAATTTTTATGTCAAGGAAACGCCACATACCCTCTTTATACAAATCATTCAGCCGCATCTGAAGAGACTCGTCCGTATCCGAATCCAGCCACTGAAATTTCAATTCGTCGTCCGGATTCTTATTTTCATCCACAATTTTGCACACAAACAAATTCAGCAGCTTATTAAAAGCATTTGGTTTATCCGACACTACGTTATGCCTTAAAATTTCCATAATGTGATGAAAAATTCTTCCGCTGTCGCTGTCCTTTAACTCAACTAACCGTCCATATGTTAAAACCGGATGATTTACCACATAAGGCGCCGCGCCTTTTTCAAATATTCCGGAATCTTTAAACTGTTTATTCCAGTACATATGTATTTCTTTTGCCGTAGATAACCGTTTCCACTCTTCCTCTGTCGCAATGATTTCGCTTTTGTACTCCACAACGCCGCCGCGAAACCCCGAGGAATACAGGCACAGATATTTTGCATCCCGGTCCATCGTATAATACGTAAAGAGCTGTCCTCCGTTTCGAATCATTTTCCGACGCTCTGCCTGATGTTTTTCTCCCGCAGTCTTACATTCTATCATCAGATATGCTTTTTCATCTTTATCTTTCACGAGTATATCCAATCTTCCACTGTGTCCGTGTCCGGACGGATATATCTTTTCCAGTTCAATACGCTCCGGCTCATAACCGACTGTCAGAAGTCTGTCTACGCACTCTAAAACAACAAAATTTTCTGCTTTGGAAAAATTGATTGCAGTTGCTTTTATTTTGCTGCCATAATCTATTTTCTGGCGGTTATCATCCACTTCTATTCCATAATTATCATGGGCGGGATACTCTTTCCTGTAAATATTGCTTGTTCCGTTTTTTGGCGCAAACCCCAGTTCCGCTAATAATTTTTTCATTTCTTCTTTCATTACTGTCACCTTTATTTCCGGGCACAAGCCCAAACTTCCATCCCCGTACGTATCTTGCCAGGCAGCTTTTGTTTTCTGTTTTTATCATATACTATCTAAATATTTTTCACAAGATGCCAAACGCATGTTTTTTCACAGAAAAACGCAATAAAAATCTGATTATCCGCTAAAACACAGTATCGGTCAGCTTGATTGCTGTCGGCTTGGTTTTCAACGCTGGCGGTGTGAAAGATGTACTGCGTAAAATTTTATTGTGGTGTGAGTATTGAAATGGTACAATATGGATATGAAGAAAGCGATAAATAATAAGTTGCGGAGATAAAGGTATGAATAGTATTGTACAGTTGCTTCCTCTTGAAGATTGCGACAGGGAGCAATTTATTAAAGATAATCAGGAAGCATTTAATTTCGGAGCTATGGACGAATTTGGACTCCGAGATGAACACTTTGAGGAAGAAGGACAAATTATTTCACGAGATACAATCGAACACTCAATAAATAATGGTCAAGCTTATCGAATTGTTGATGAATGTGACAATTTCGTTGGCGGTGCGGTGATTAAGGTTGAAGCTGAAAAAGGAGATTTAGATTTGTTGTTTGTATCTCCCGCTGTTCATAGTAAAGGAATAGGATATGCGGCATGGTGTGAAATCGAAAAACTTTATCCAGAGGTTAAAAAATGGGAAACGATAACGCCATATTTTGAGCAGCGCAATATCCATTTCTATGTAAACAGATGCGGCTTTCATATTGTCGAATTTTTTAACAAATTTCATCCTGACCCGAATGAGACGGACATGGATTTTGAAGAAAGTAATGAACAATTTCCAGATGGAATGTTTCGTTTTGAAAAGATAATTGATTGACTGCTTTTTTCTTACCTAAAAATTAGATTGGAGTGATGAAACTTTCAAAAAAATGCTCCGGATTTTCCAGTCAAAATCCGAAGCATTTTTCATATCTTTTATTCTACCGCCCCAAACGCCTCTTCCAAATCCTCCAGTATATCGTCGATATGTTCCGTTCCAATGGAAAGGCGTATCGTATTGGGCTTTATGCCCTGTTCTATCCGCTCTTCTTCCGCTAACTGCGCGTGCGTCGTAGACGCCGGATGAATCACCAGAGATTTTACGTCGGCCACGTTTGCCAGAAGCGAGAAAACTTCCAGATTGTCGATAAAATCCTTCGCCTTTCTGTCGTCTCCTTTGATTTCAAAAGTAAAAATGGAGCCGCCGCCATTCGGGAAATATTTTTTGTATAATTCCTGCTGGCTGGCATCTTTGGAAACTGACGGATGATGCACGGCCTCCACCTGGGGATGACTGCTTAAATACGCCGCAACCTTCAGCGCATTTTCCACATGACGTTCTACCCGAAGCGAAAGCGTTTCCAGTCCCTGTAAAAACATAAACGCATGAAACGGCGACAACGACGCTCCCGTATCACGCAAAAGAATCGCGCGTATTTTCGTCACAAAAGCCGCCGGGCCCGCCGCTTTCGTAAAGCTCACGCCATGATAGCTGGGATTTGGCTCGGTCAAAGACGGAAATTTTTTGCTTGCTTCCCAGTCAAATTTCCCGCCGTCTACAATGACGCCGCCAAGAGATGTGCCATGACCGCCGATAAATTTAGTCGCGGAATGCACGACTATATCCGCGCCGTATGCAATCGGCCGAACCAGATACGGCGTGGCAAACGTGTTGTCTACGACAAGCGGAATGTTATGACGGTGCGCAAGATTAGCCGCCGCTTCTATGTCCGTTACGTCAGAATTGGGATTTCCAAGCGTTTCTATATAAACAGCTTTTGTGTTTTCCCTGATGGCGGCTTCTAAAGCTTCCGGAGTCGGCTCTGCAAATGTCGTTTCTATGCCGTACTCCGGCAGCGTATGCGCCAGAAGATTGTATGTTCCTCCATAAATATTTTGGGCGGCAACGATGTGATCGCCTCTTGCAGCAAGATTTTGAATGGCATAAGTCACTGCGGCCGCGCCGGAAGATACGGCCAGCGCCGCAACGCCTCCCTCTAACGCCGCTATCCTCTGTTCAAAAACATCCTGCGTCGGATTCGTCAGTCTCCCGTAAATATTTCCCACGTCGGCAAGCGCAAACCGCGCCGCGGCCTGGTCGCAATCACGAAACACATAGGAAGAAGTCTGGTAAATCGGCACCGCCCTTGCGTCTGTTGTCGGATCCGGCGCTTCCTGTCCGACGTGAATCTGCAATGTTTCAAATTTTAAATTTCTCTCTGCCCTGTTTCTTTTTTTCCTCATGATGTCCTCCTCTTTTGAGCTAAAAATCTGCTGCTTTGCTAACATATCGCATTCTGGCTTATTTCAATTTTACTCTCCAAACAGCGGCGTGGAATAGTAACGGTCGCCTCCGTCCGGCAAAATTGCCACAATTGTCTTTCCCTCATGTTCCGGCTGTCTGGCAAGTGAAATTGCCGCGTAAGCCGCCGCGCCGGAGGATATACCCACAAGAATACCCTCGTTTTTTGCAATCTCTTTTGCCGTTTGAAACGCCGCTTCGTCTTCTACCGGAAAAACAGCGTCATACAGCTTAGTATTCAGTATTTTGGGCACAAATCCGGCTCCGATTCCCTGAATTTTATGCGGCCCTCCTTTGTCCTGCGACAATACGGGAGAAGCCGCCGGTTCAACGGCAACGACTTTGATTTTGGGATTGCGTGATTTCAAATATTCCCCGGTTCCCGTCAGAGTTCCTCCGGTTCCCACGCCGGCGACAAGCACATCGGCTGTTCCGTTCGTATCCCTCCAGATTTCGGGCCCCGTCGTGTCCCTGTGCGCTTTGGGATTTGCGGGATTTTCAAACTGGCCCGGAATATAAGAATCCGGCAGCTCTTTCGCAAGCTGCTCTGCTTTCTCAATCGCGCCCCGCATGCCTTTTGCGCCTTCGGTCAGTACAATTTCCGCGCCGTATGCTTTTAATATATTTCTCCGTTCCTGGCTCATCGTTTCGGGCATCGTTAAAATGACGCGGTATCCTTTTGCCGCCGCAATGGCCGCAAGGCCAATTCCCGTATTGCCGGACGTTGGCTCTATGAGAACGGAGCGCTCCGTCAACAGTCCTTTTTCCTCCGCGTCTTCAATCATTGCTTTGGCAATCCGGTCTTTTACGCTTCCTGCCGGATTAAAATATTCCAGCTTGAACAAAAGACGTGCGTGGATACCGTATTTTTTTTCGATATTGACTGCCTCTAACAGAGGCGTATTGCCAATCAGTCCAAGCGTTCCCTGATATATTTCTGCCATGCTGCTCCTCGCTTTCCGTCGTTTCCTGACTTCATTTTCTTATTTACTAGTTAAATAGTAGGAATTTAATTTAATATAGTACTTCTGCAAAGATTTGTCAAGAGAGAACCCTGTTTTCACATTATCCTATTACGAAAAATTGATACAGAAATGGACAAAACGCTTAAAATAGAGTATAATTTTGATTAAGAAAAATTTTATCGAAAAGCAATCGAACATATGGCTATATATGCATATAGAGAAGATATGATATAAAAGGAGAGCAAATTATGGCGCTTATTAATTGTCCAGAATGCGGAAAAGAAATTTCAAATCAGGCTGCCGCCTGTCCTCATTGTGGCTTTGCGAGCAAAAAGGATAACATGCAACCTATCAATTTGAATCACGGCTCATCTATAAGATGTCCAAAATGCAGTTCTCCTAATTTACAGGTGATTTCTGATACCTATGGAAAAGGCGCAAGTTTTTGGAAATTATGTTGTTGCGGATTTTTAGGTTTATGCGGGACTGGAAAAACTCAAACGGATCATTATTGGGTATGCCAGTTTTGCGGAAATAAATTCAAAATGTAATGAGCAGAAAAGATAAGTTTTGGATAAAAGCTATGGACTGGTGTTCAAAATATTGGGGTTGTCATCAGATTCCTGAAAGAAGTTTTTTTATATGCGGTTACCATTTTCCAGTATGCGCCAGATGCACTGGAATCATAATCGGATATATTATTTCTTTTATGTACGCAATTTATTTCAAAAAAATAAAATTTCTTTTTGAGGTAATATGGATCGTTCCTATGGCTTTCGATGGTTTATTGCAGCTTTTTACAAATTACTCATCTACCAACACAAAAAGATTTCTAACAGGAGTATTGGCAGGATTTGGTTTGATTCAAATGTTTAAATCTTTAGTTTTATTTATAATAGAGTAATCATTTACAACCGATCCTATGAAAAACAGCGGAAAACACTGAAAAATCAATGAATTCCGCTGTTTATCTCAAATGAGACATCGGGGATTCGAACCCCGGACAACTTGATTAAAAGTCAAGTGCTCTACCACCTGAGCTAATGTCCCCTTTTTAAAACAACATTTGCAAATTCAAACTGGGCTAACCAGATTCGAACTGGTGAATGCAGGAGTCAAAGTCCTGTGC
>CATOKN010000145.1 GCA_951800425.1 uncultured Lachnospiraceae bacterium | reverse complement strand
CTCTAACGCTTCGTCATCTTTCAAGTCTCTGGCGTCTTTTATCAGAATAATGCTCTGCTCGTCCACTTCCGTAATAAAATCTCTGTGAGAGCCTCCAAACATTCCCTTTACCATCTCCATAATGGACGTATCCTTTTTTCCTTCTACTTCAATGACGAATACGACGCGCTCTGTCTGCTCAATATGGAACTTCCTCGCTTTATTGTACATATCCACAACCAGCATATTTCCAAGCAGAATATTCTGCATGAAATTATTCCGATCAAATTGCTCCCGATATGCTTCCACAAGATGACGTACCTGGCAAACGGCCAGTTTTCCAACCATATATGCTTCTTCCGTTGGGGATTTTGCAAGCAAAACATAAGCAATCTCATCTTCCACGATTACTTTAAACAGATGAGAATCCGCAAACGACTGGCTTTCTGCCATAGACGCCACAAAATCCACTACAATCGCCTCAAAATTTTCTTTTTGTTCAAAAGTTGCCGCCAAAAGCTTTCCCTCTTCACTGTAAACGGCCATCTCAATGCGGGAAATGTCTTTGATTTCTTCCAATGCTGCCTGGATTCTATGATTCGATAACAAAAAATCCCCTCTTTCTATTGCATTTTTTATAAAAGGCCGGACGCAACTGCGCCCGGCCTCCACACGTCTGAAAAAATTGATTAATTTGTAATGGTCAATTCCGTCTCTTTATCAAATACATGAATTCTTGCCGGATTCATAGCCAGTTTTACGTGATCGCCAAAACGCGCTTTTGTAGCAGAATCTACTTTTGCACACATATTTACACCGGCAATATTGAAATACAAAATAACTTCTGAACCTAACAGCTCATATCCGGATACGTCAGCTTCGATTACGCTCTCTTTGTATTCCTCCAAATCTCTTTGCGCATCTGACATATCGTCCGGACGAATTCCAAGCAATACGCTCTTTCCGTTGTATCCGCCGTCTGATAATTTCTTGGATTTTTCCGGAGATAACGCAACTTTAAACTTATCAAAAGATAAAATGGCTTTTCCACCCTCAATACTGCATTTTGCATCTACAAAGTTCATCTGCGGAGAACCAATAAATCCTGCTACGAATAAGTTGTTCGGCTCATTGTAGAGTTTGATTGGAGAATCTACCTGCATGATGACGCCGTCCTTTAATACGACGATTCTCGTCCCAAGCGTCATAGCTTCCGTCTGATCATGCGTTACATAGATAATCGTAGCGCCAAGTCTCTGATGCAGAGCAGAAATCTCAGCGCGCATCTGAACTCTTAATTTTGCATCCAGATTGGAAAGCGGCTCATCCATCAGGAATACTTTGGGATTACGAACAATTGCACGACCCATAGCAACACGCTGTCTCTGTCCGCCGGATAATGCTTTTGGTTTCCGATCGAGAAGCTTATCCAAATCAAGAATCTTTGCTGCTTCTTCTACTTTCTGCTTAATCTCGTCTTTCGGCACTTTTCTTAATTTCAAACCAAACGCCATATTATCAAATACGGTCATATGGGGATACAAAGCGTAGTTCTGAAATACCATTGCGATGTCACGGTCTTTTGGCTCTACATCGTTTACAACTCTGCCGTCAATGGAAAATTCTCCGGAAGAAATATCCTCAAGCCCGGCAATCATTCGAAGCGTCGTAGATTTTCCACAGCCAGATGGTCCTACAAAAATGATAAATTCCTTATCCTCTACTTCAAGATTAAAATCCTTAACTGCTTCGAATCCATTTGGATATGTTTTGCAAATATGCTTTAATGATAAACTTGCCATTTCTATAACCCTCCTAAATGTTTTTCTTTCTGTATGATACTTTAACATTTTTCCGTTCCAATTGCTATTCAAGAACTTCACAAAAATGAAATGGGATTCTTGTAGCTTCTGCTAATTAATTCGCAAAAACAGGATTACTTCATCATTCTGACGAAATAATCCTGCTTTTTTATACAACCTAACGAATTATTTGATTTTACCTTCCATCATTCAAACGCAAATGCATCGGCAGTCCGTCTACAATAATCGGAGCAAACTCACCCTGAATCAGCGGACGGGCATATTTTACGAATTCTTCCGTTACGCCGTTGCCTTTTTCATTGATCCACTCTCTTGGAACCATCTTCTCCACGTTTGCAATTTTATGAATGTCATAAATATCCGTGGAAACGCGGTAAGGATAGTTGGAAACACGCTGGATAACCGGCATCTTTCCTGTCTCGCCCCTGTCGGCGGCTTCTACTGCGGCCGCTCCTGCCATAAACGCTTCGTTGATGTCCGTTAAGGACGCCGTATGAGACGCGCATCTTTGCAGCGTGCTGAATTCAATTGCACGGGTCTTGCATCCAACTTCTTTTCCAATCAGATTTGCAAGATACGTTGCGGAGCCTGCAAGCTGCTTATGGCCAAACGCGTCCACATAATCAGAACCGCCGCCCAGCTCGCTGATATACGTGCCGTCTGCCGTACGGATTCCCTCTGAAATCGCAACAAATACGGTACTCTTTTTCTTCATAAGTTCTTTCACTTCTTCTACGAATTCTTTCGTATCAAAAGCAACTTCCGGAAGATAGATGAGATCTACGCCTTCGCAATCCTGCGTTTTTGCAAGCGCGGCAGCTCCTGTCAGCCATCCTGCGTTACGTCCCATAATTTCAATAATCGTAACAATCGGCGTATTGGCAAAGCCTCTTCCGTCGCAAAGCACTTCTTTAATGGAAGTCGCAATATATTTTGCAGCGCTTCCAAATCCAGGCGTATGATCCGTAATTGGCAAATCATTGTCAATCGTCTTTGGAACGCCCATAAATCTCTGCGTCTTGCCATTGGCAGCCGCATAATCGGAAAGCTGCTTAATCGTATCCATGGAATCGTTGCCGCCAATATACGTAAACACTTCAATTTCCAGCTTTTCCAAAATAGTAAAAATCTTTTCATAAAGTTCTTCATTGCCCTCGTGCGGCGGCAGCTTGTATCTGCACGTGCCAAGGTATGAAGCCGGCGTATGCTTTAAAATCTCAACATCCAGATCGCTTTTCAGATGCTCGGATAAATCTACATATTTCTCATTTAACAACCCTTCAATTCCATAACGCATTCCGTATACTTTGCCTGCGCCGCATGCAAGAGCCGTTTTGTAAACTCCTGCCAGACTGGAATTAATAACGGCGGTTGGTCCGCCAGACTGACCTACAATTACATTTCCTTTCATTTCATTTCCTCCATTGCTATTATTTTACTCTAACGACTGCATTATAGCATAGCTTGTCCGAAAAAACCATATGCTATATGACAAATTTTATCCCAATCATCGTAAGTCCTTTCGCCGGAGCCGTTGGCCCTGCAAAACTTCTGTCTTTTTTCTCTAAAATATCTTTCACGCCGTCCGGCGCAATCGTTCCATTTCCCGCCAGAATCAGCGTACCTGCAATAATTCTGACCATATTGTAAAGAAATCCGCTACCCGTTATCCGAATGACAACCTCATCTTCTCTCCTTTTTACATCCAGCGAATAAATCGTCCGCACCGTAGAATCCACATTTGTATGAATTGAGCAAAAGCTTTTAAAATCATGCTCGCCAATCAGATGATTCGCCGCCGTTTGCATCTGTTCCACATCCAGATCGTAATGGTAAAAATGCGTATTGCATCTTCTGTTCGGATCCTGAAATTTCCGGTTTAGAATCCGGTATTCATACGTTTTTCTGCTGTCGCGCTTTCTGGGGTGAAAATCAGGCGCCACTTCCTTTGACTCCTGTACGACAATGTCTTCCGGCAGCCTCTGATTTACGGCAAAAGAAATTTTTTCCGCCGGAATCTTCGTATTCGTATCAAAAACCGCCACATTTCCCAGAGAATGCACGCCCGAGTCCGTTCGGCTGGCCCCTGTCACAACAATCGTCTCCCCCAACAAATCAGAAAGAGCCTGATTTAACACAGACTCAATCGTAATCCCGTTCGGCTGTATCTGCCAGCCATGATAATTCGTTCCGTCATAAGCAACGGTAAGACATACCCGCATCCTAAAACTTCCTTCCTAAGTCAGAATCCGAAGCGCGAAAATTCCCGCCAGATACGCGGCCAGAATCAGATACGCCGCATAATCCCGCTTATCGTAGCGCAACGGCTTCATTTTTGTCCTTCCACTCCCGCCAACGTAGCATCTGGCTTCCATCGCCATTGCCAAATCATCCGCGCGCCGGAATGCGCTGACAAACAACGGAACCAAAAGCGGCACCATGCTTTTTGCCCGCCGGATAAGATTTCCGTTTTCAAAATCCGCGCCTCTGGCCATTTGCGCTTTCATTATTATATCCGTCTCTTCAATCAGGATTGGAATAAACCGAAGCGCAATTGACATCATCATGGCAATCGCATGTACCGGAACTTTGATTTTAGACAACGGCATCAAAGACCTTTCCAATCCGTCCGTAAGCTGGTTTGGCGTCGTGGCAAGCGTCATAATCGACGTTCCCACAATCAGATAGATCAGACGCACAAGCATAAACGCCGCATTGACCACTCCCTCCGCCGTAATCGTAAAAATCCAGAAATGAACCAAAACATATTTCCCCGGCGTCAAAAAAAGATGAAACGCCGCGGTAATCACCATTAGAATAACAATTGCTTTTAACCCTTTTACCATATAGGAAAAAGGAACTTTCGACATTCGTATGGAAAAAATCAAAAATGCCGTTGCCAGCAAAAAGCCGGCCAATCCGCGAAAAACAAACAACGATATAATATATACGAACGCCCCCGTCAATTTGCCGCGGGGATCCAGTTTATGACTCACGGAATCCGCAGGATAGTACTGACCGATTGTAATGTCTCTTATCATAATCTTTCCTTCCGATGAAAAAGCCTTAAAATGCTCTCTTTTGCCTCATCTACCGTTATGGCTTCCCCGTCAGCGTCCATTCCAAGCTCTTTTAGCTCATGCATCAGATACGTTACCTGAGGAGCCGCAAGGCCAATCGCTTCCAGTTCTCTGTAATGGGAAAATACCTCTTTTGGCATCCCGTCATACATCACTGCGCCGTCGTTCATGACAATCATCCGCTGCACGTATTTCGCCACATCCTCCATGCTGTGGGAAACGAGAATAACCGTCATCTTTTTCTCCTGATGCATCTTTGCAATCAGGCCTAAAATCTCATCCCTTCCACCCGGATCGAGTCCTGCCGTCGGCTCGTCCAAAATCAAAACCTCCGGCTTCATTGCAAGCACGCCCGCAATCGCCACTCTTCGCTTCTGTCCGCCGGATAAATCAAACGGGGACTGATAATAAACCGACTCCGGCATTCCCACGCTTTTTAATGCTTCAAACGCCCTAAGACCCGCTTCTTCCTTACGCAGCCCCTGGTTCCTTGGTCCAAAACAGACGTCGTCAAAAACAGTCGTTTCAAAAAGCTGATGCTCCGGATACTGAAAAACCAATCCCACTTTTGCACGCAGCTCTTTCCGGTCAAAATCTTCTTCATAAATATCTCGTCCATGAAAATAAATCCCGCCGGACGTCGCCCGCATCAGCCCGTTTAAATGCTGGATCAGCGTAGATTTTCCGGAACC
>CATOKN010000144.1 GCA_951800425.1 uncultured Lachnospiraceae bacterium | reverse complement strand
TCTAAATACTGCTCAAATTCCTCCGGCGTCATCAAAACCTTTCTGGGCTTTGTTCCCTCCTCCGGGCCTACCAGTCCCGCTTCTTCCAACTGATCCATGATGCGGGCGGCCCGGTTAAATCCAACCTTGAATTTCCGCTGAATGGCGCCAATGGAACCTTTTTCACTTTCCAGCAAAAATCTGCCCACGTCTTTGAATAAAACATCTTTTTCATCGACAGGATTCGAAGCGTCTGAAACAGACATGGATATATTTTCTGACTGCTCCATTTTTTCCTGTATGTTCGGATTGTATTGCGCCGCACTGTTCTCCCGTTTGATAAATTCCACAACGTCCGCTACTTCCTTATCCGAAACAAATGCTCCCTGTACGCGCAGCGGCTTCTGATAATTTTGCGGGAAAAACAGCATATCTCCTTTTCCCAGTAATTTTTCCGCTCCCACCATATCTAGAATCGTTCTGGAATCCACACCGGAGGTTACGGCAAACGCAATACGCGACGGCATATTGGCTTTGATCAGTCCTGTGATGACGTTTACCGAAGGACGCTGCGTGGCAATAATCAAATGGAGCCCCGCCGCTCTCGCAAGCTGCGCCAGACGACAGATAGACCCTTCCACTTCATGCGTAGCCACCATCATCAAATCTGCAAGCTCATCTACGATAATGACAATCTGCGGAAGCTTCTGCGGCTTATCTTCTCCTGCCACATCAGAAACGGATTCCACTTTCGCATTGTAGCCTTTCAAATCGCGCACTCCGTATTCCGCAAATTTCCGGTAGCGTTCATCCATCTCTGCAACAGCCCAGTTTAGGGCTCCCGCCGCTTTTTTCGGATCGGTAACGACAGGAATCATCAGATGGGGAATGCCGTTGTATACGCTTAATTCCACGACTTTTGGATCGATCATAATCAGCTTTACGTCATCCGGATGCGCTTTATATAAAATACTCATAATAATCGTATTGATGCAGACGGATTTTCCGGAACCGGTAGCTCCTGCAATCAGCACATGCGGCATTTTCGCGATGTCCGTAACCACAACCTGGCCGCCGATGTCTTTTCCGGCCGCAAACGCAAGATTGGATGCATTCTCCTGAAATTCCCTGGATTCAATCAGATCCCGAAACATCACCGTTACATTTTCTTTATTTGGCACTTCAATCCCGATGGCTGCTTTTCCGGGAATGGGCGCTTCCATACGAATGTCCGCCGCCGCCAGATTCAGCTTTATATCATCCGTCAAACCTACAATCTTACTCACCTTTACGCCCATTTCCGGCTGAATTTCATACCGGGTGACCGACGGACCGCTGCTGACATTTGTAATCGTAACATTGACGCCAAAGTTCTTTAACGTCTGCTGTAATTTATTTGCGGTAGCCATCAAATGCTTTCTGGAATCGCCCGTCGCTTTGGCTTTTCCCGCTTTAAGCAGAGAAACCGGAGGAAATTCATACTGCTTTTTGGGAAGCGAGTCGTCCGCCGCATCCGCATCCAAAGAAATCTCTTCCTCTGCCAACTCCATCATATCCCCCACGTCTGACAACATATGTTCTAACATCTTTGCGTCTTCATATTCCGGCGGCTGCTCAAACATGGCTTCTGCCGGACGGACTGTTTTTGTCCCGGGCAAAGGCTCCTGCGCCTCTTCTATGGGTTCTATGTAAATTTCAGGCAGGGGCGGCTCCGAAGACGGCGCTACGGATATGCTTTCTTTTTTCTTTACTTCCGGAACATTTTCATTTTGCCGCGGCCGGATTTCATTGATTTCATCTCCCGAAAAATCCTCCCTGCGCTTTAACGCAGTGTCCATAACGACGCCCTCGACTTTTTTATCCATGCGTCTTAGCGCGCGCTTCTCCTGTCTCTTCTGTTGATTGTCATGGTAACGCCTCGCGTCTTCTCTGGCCGATTCAAATACTTTCCGGCCTCCGCGCTTCATGCCCCGGAATATAGAACGCTCCGTCAACAGCACCAACGATATAAGCATTACGGCAATGGCAATCACGTACGAACCGAAGACTCCGAAATTTGGCACGCACAACCATACGAAAATCCCGCCGAAAGCGCCTCCCCCTGTTTTTTCACCGGAAGAGATAATATACGCGGATTGTATCATTTCCAAAAAAGTTACGCTTTGATTTTGGGACAGAAGCTGCAAAAACATGCAGAATGCGCAAAACATCAGAATTCCCGCAATAAATTTAAAGATTGCGAAATGATTTTTTTTATTTGAAATGAGAAAGCAGGAACCAATGAACAAAAGAATTGGAAACAAATATGCCATCAGTCCAAACAACCCAAAAAGAATGGCGCTTGCGCCGTTCCCAATCTTGCCCCCGATTCCAAAATTACTGACAAAAAGCAAGATGGACGCCGCCAGAAGCATCCAGAGCGTAATTTCACTTTCAAACGTCAGCCCCTGAGGCCTTACGGATTTTTTCTTCCTGCGCGCCGATTTCTTTGGCGCGGATCTTTTTGCCGGACTTCTTTTCGAAGCCGTTTTCTTTCTTGCCGCCATAATTTCCCCTATCTATGCTGCATAAAAATATCCGCCGATGGAAACAAGGCCAACGATCAGACAATAGATTGCAAAAAATGTAAATTTTCTTTTTTTAACGACTACAAGCATCATTCGGATGCAAATATATCCTACCACCGCCGCGCACATCGTTCCCGCAAGATAACAGCTAATGTCCGATTTTTCAAGCGCGGAAAGCGCGGACGCGTCTGAAAGCTTTAACACCAGAGCGCCAAGAATTGCCGGTATGGACATGATAAAAGAATATTTTACGGCAAACTTCCGGTTAAATTTACTGAACAGACAGGCCGTAATTGTCGTCCCTGAGCGAGACAACCCGGGCAATGTCGCAAATCCCTGGCAGATCCCAATGAAAAAAGCGTTCGAATACGTAACATTTTTTGGCAGCTTCATTCCATCGTCCATCCGATCCGACAGAAAAAGGAGCGCCGACGTAAAAACCAGACAGCTTCCCGTAACGAGCAGGATTTCGGACGCCGCTTCCACTACGTCCGCCGCCACATATCCAATGATTCCGGTCGGAATGGTAGAAACGACAACCAGCATCACAAATTTCCGATAGCTGTTGTCAATCAGCCTGTAATACGGCGCGTCTTTTTTCTGAAACACATTTCCAAAAAAAATCCCCGCATTGCGAAAAAAATCAAATATAATCGCAAAGCCCTCCTGAATCATATGAAATATATCCTTATAAAATACTGCAAAAACCGCAAGCAGCGTTCCCAAATGCAACAACACGTCAAATAACATTCCCGTTTCCGTTTCAACTTCAAACAATATTTTAAACATCGCCAGATGACCGGAACTGCTGACTGGTAAAAATTCCGTTAGTCCCTGTATGACTCCCATGACGATTGCATCCAAAAATGACATAACTGCCTCCCATTGATAAAAATATACGTTACAAGTTTAACATAGTTTCTTTTGATTGTCACCAGATTAATTCAAAAAGCGGCTGATTCTTCCGCGTTCGGAAGACAGCCGCTTTTATGTCAGCGTTTCATTTTTTCAAAAAATTCGCCGATGTTTTTTTTGATTTCCTCCGGCTGCATAGTTTTCAGCAAATAACCTGCCGGTTTTAACGGTACGATTTTCTGTACGCGCTCTTTGTCTACCGTTCCGGTCAGAAAGATAACCGGAATATCCGAAAGTCCTTCCTCCGAACGAATCATTTCCAAAACCTGACCGCCGTCGCAGACCGGCATCTCATAATCCAAAAGAACCAAATCCGGCTTATCAAGAATCATGCTGCGAATAGCCGCCAGCCCTGATTTTACCAGCGTAATTTCATACTCATTCTCTAAAAGCTGTTTCATCATCTGAAGCATGACGTTGGAATCATCCACAACGAGTATCTTTTTTTTGCCTTTTTCTTTGTTTTTTGTCAGGTATTTATTAATACTGGAAACCGCATTTTCTGATTTGATGGATAACCCGTCCTCTTCGCTGAGCAAATGCGGCGCCATAAGGCAGCACGCAAAATATCCTTCCCCTGTGTCAAACAAAAAGCTGCACTGCGGATTCTGCTTATTGAATAACCGCTCAAACTGCTCGTAGGTCAAAAGCGTTTCCTCCTGCACTTCCAGATACTCTGCAGAAGAAAAATGAACTTTAATGCGTTCGACAAACTGTCTCGCCGTATACCGGGTTGCGTTCATCAGCATAGCGTCCAGCTCTCCTGATTCTACGCCTAAAAGCTTTCCAACGGTATTGACAAGAAGCTCCTCTTCAAACACAAGGAAAAATTCCCACTTGGCGTCTTTTTCCGAACCATAGACAAGACGGTAATAAATTCCATTCCCGAACTTCTCCCCGCCGTAGCTTTCACTGATTACTTTTGGCTTCAACTGAAACAGCTCGTCTAAAAGCTCAAAAATAACCCCTTTCATAGCCGCCTGCTCTTCTTCCGGCAATAATCCGTCCCACTTGCTGATTGCTCCTCCCGTAATTGCACGATCTTCCGTCAGCGTATGTCCAATCAGCCATCCGGCGCAAACGCCCAGAAAATGATTGACGGCGTCCGGGGAATATCCGGTCTGCACCAGCTCTTTTTCAATTTCAGGAAGCATTTTTTTTCGAAACTGATCATGGAGCCGTCTGTGCGTTTCAAAGCCGCTGTATTCAATCGACGCCATATAGACTTCTTCTTCCGCAAAATGCTTCATCGCATGCCCTTTGAAAAACTTGATGCCCTCCTGATACGCCCACATGCTTTTTCTCTCATTGCCGCTATGGGAAAGCATTTTATTCAGGATGCTAAAAAGCTTCTTATGCTCTCTGTCAATAATATCAACGCCAATGTTAAATCTGTCCTGCCACAAAAATTGATTGCTATTCATTACAGCCTCCTTAACATAATCGCCTTTTCAAATATTATAATTGCTTTTTTTCCATATTTCAACATTTATTTCCTGACGCCTGTTCACTGGCTTTACGGATTTCGCATGTTTCCAAATAACTCTGCAAACCGGCGGAATTATTTTGTTTTCACCGTTTTTGATTTAGACCATGCCGAACAAAGCTTTGTCTTTTTGCCATTTATTTTTACAGACTTAAACGTACAGATTCTGACATAATACTTCTTCTTTTTTTTCAGTTTTGACACAGCTTTTGACGCCGTTTTTGCCTTGGAAACTGTGATAACTTTTGTTGTTTTTCCTTTAAATTTTTTGTTTTCCGAATACTGAATGAGATAACCGGAAGTCTCTTTCGTCTGCTTCTTCCATTTTACCAAAATGCCGCCTCGTTTTGCAGTGACGCCGGAGAGCTTTGTAGTTTTCGGGAGAATGGAAAATGTCTTTTTCAGCGTCCCCTCGTAAATGCCCCGGAAAGAAATAACTGCTTCCGCAATTCCCACTTTTGTATTATTGTTGTAAGTCACCGTATACATTCCGGCGTCAATTACTTTTCCAGAAGCATCTTTTACCGTAACGGCAGGAGTCGCCGCTTTTTTGCCGTAGTGATATGTATCAGAAGAAAGCTCCGCCGTCACTGGCCGGAAAATCGTCCGAAAACTCAACGAATGTCCGCA
>CATOKN010000143.1 GCA_951800425.1 uncultured Lachnospiraceae bacterium | reverse complement strand
TCCCGTTGCAGTCCTTCCTATCTGCGGTCTTTTGATGGGAATTGGATATGCATGCTGTCCTGCTACCATGCAGGGCGGTGAAATGGACGGATTTTTAAATCTGTTTGGCTTTTTCTTAGTAAAAGCCGGCGGCGCGCTCATTGACAATATTCCGATTCTGTTTGCAATCGGTGTAGGCGTAGGTATGTCAGACAACGATGGCGCTGCTGCAATTTCAGCGCTTGTTTCCTGGTTAATGCTTACCACATTATGTTCTACAGGCGTAGTTACCACATTGATGCCTTCTGTTGCAGATGATGCAACCAAAACGCTTGCTTTTGATAAATTCGGAGTAAACGCTTTTGCTGGTATTCTTTCTGGTATCATCGGTTCCTCATGTTTTAACAAATTCAAGAGTACACAGCTTCCAGACTGGCTGGCATTTTTCAGCGGCAAACGCTGCGTAGCAATTGTTTCCGGCGTTGTTTCTATTATCGCTGCAGCAATTTTGTACTTTGTATGGCCTTTGATCTTTGGTGCATTGGTTTCATTAGGAAACGGCATTGTTGGTCTTGGCGCTGTTGGTTCCGGTCTTTACGCATTCCTGAACCGTCTGTTAATTCCGATTGGTATGCACCATGCATTGAACAATGTATTCTGGTTTGATACCATTGGTCTTGGCGATTTGACCTACTTCTGGGCTGGACAGACAAGTGCAGACGTTTCCTGGAGCCTTGGTATGTATATGTCCGGATTCTTCCCATGTATGATGTTTGGTGTTGCTGGTGCAGCGCTTGCCATGGTACATACGGCGAAAGACAGAAAAGCAGCTATCGGTCTTGTATCTTCCGCAGCTATCTGTGCATTTGTCTGCGGTGTTACCGAGCCGTTCGAATTTGGTTTCATGTTTGCAGCTCCTGTTCTTTATGTAATTTATGCAATCCTTTACGGTGTGTTCACAGTTATTACAACTCTCGTTGGATTCAGAGCAGGTTTCAGCTTCTCTGCTGGTGCAACTGACCTTATTTTCTCAGCTCCATTGCCGGCAGCAGCAAACACATGGATGATCATTCCTCTTGGAATTGCAGCATTTGCTGTATTCTACCTTGTGTTCCGCTTTGCAATTTCGAAGTTTGATTTGAAAACGCCAGGTAGAGAAGATGAAGATTTAGAAGCTGAGAAAAGCGTAGTTCTTTCCAATAACAATTTCACGGAAGTTGCAAAAATTGTATTGGAAGGCCTTGGTGGAAAAGAAAACGTAAAATCTCTTGACAACTGTATTACAAGACTTCGCCTTGAGATTAACGATTACACAAAGGTGGATGAGAAGAAAATCAAATCTGCTGGCGTAGCTGGCGTTATGAGACCAAGCAAGACTGCCGTTCAGGTAATTGTTGGTACAAAAGTTCAGTTCGTAGCAGATGAAATGAAAAAGATGTTGAAATAAGGTATTTGCTTTTTTAATACCGACCCTAGCGTATAAGTACCGGAGGACCTTTGAGGTTCTCCGGTATTTTATTTATCTTCCGTGTATCAGGGTACTTGTCTTTTTTTATCAAATGCACTATAATGATCTTTTAAGGAGAGTTAATGAAATGTTAAGATTTATTTATGTAATTATCATGAATTTATTTCGCGCCCCTTACATTATTCCCAAGATGCGCCGGGAATCGGAACATCCTGAGCGCTATACGGAAGAAGAGCGATACCATCTTGCAAGACATGTAATACGTCTGATGAAGCTTTCCGGAAAAGTACATACAAAAGCATATGGAACAGAAAATCTTCCGACAGAGGGCGGATATATTATGTATCCCAATCATCAGGGAAAGTACGATGCTCTGGGAATCATTCATACCCATAAAGCTCCATGCTCCATCGTCATGGACAAGGCGAAATCAAATTCCATATTAGTGAAAGAATTTATAGATTTGATACAGGGAAAGCGACTGGAAAAAGATAATGTCAGACAGGCAATTACAATTATCCATGAAGTTTCAGAAGAAGTGGCGTCTGGCAGACGTTATATTTTATTTCCGGAAGGCGGTTACGAATTTAATAATAAAAATCATGTGGCCGCATTTAAGGCCGGCAGTTTCAAATCGGCAATT
Source organism: uncultured Lachnospiraceae bacterium (assembly GCA_951800425.1). Lineage (GTDB taxonomy): Bacteria > Bacillota > Clostridia > Lachnospirales > Lachnospiraceae > Roseburia_B. Next base: position 3,512 of record CATOKN010000143.1, on the reverse strand, counting down.
AAAGCAAAAGCGCCCATTGTACCGGTCGCTTTGATTGATTCCTATAAAGTTTTTAACAGCTTTCATTTTGGAGATCTTACGACTCAGGTTCATTATTTAAAGCCGATTTATTATTCCGAATATCAGTCCATGAAAAGCAGTGAAATTGCATTACTGGTTCAGGAGCGCATTCAGCAGGCCATTGACGAATATGCCATGTAGCAGCTTATTTTTCCCGTAGGCGTACGATTTTGGCAGCTTGTCTGCGGCGTTCGTCTGCCTGGGCTGCATAGTGCTTTCTTGTCGTATTGACGTCTTTGTGGCCCAATACGTCGGCAACCAGGTAAATATCGCCAGATTCCTGATAGAGGGTCGTGCCATAAGTACTTCTGAGCTTATGCGGCGTAATATTTTTTAAAGAAGTAACAAGTTTGGAATATTTCTTTACCAGATTTTCTACAGAACGTACGCTCATTCTTTTTTTCTGCATGGAGAGAAAGAGAGCGTTTGCGTTTCCCTCTGCAGGAAAGATTTCTGAGCGTTCTTTCATATACTCCAAAAGCGCCTGTTCCACTTCCTCTCCAAAGTAAACGATGGATTCGTAGCCGCCTTTTCGATGAACTTTTATTCCGTTATTCTTAAAATCCACGTCTGTCATATCAAGTCCAACGCATTCTGAAACACGAATTCCTGTTCCAAGCATCAGCGTCAGCAGGGCAAGATCTCTTTTTTTCGTCTGTGCATGATATGCCCTCTGGCGTTTTGTTAAGTTTTCTCCGGATTCGACTTCATCCAGCAAAGAAGCTACTTCGTCCACATCCAGACGGACAATCGTCTTTTCGTGCAGTTTTGGCATTTTTACAAGCTCTGCCGGATTTGTAGCAATTCGCTCCGTGCGGAAAAAGAAATGATAGAAGCTGCGCAGACATGCAAGCTTTCTTGAGATGCCGCGTTCATTATTTGTATGTTCAACATCGTCCTTAATGTAAAACTTTAACCAGCTCAAGTATTCTTCAATATCCGAAGCTTTAATTTCATCCAGAAGTTCCAGTGAAAAATCTGTAATGTCTGTTTTTTTACAGACAGGATTATTTTCATGCATATATTCGAAAAAAATCCCCAAATCATAAGCATAGGCCAGCCGGGTCCTTGAAGACGTCGTCGGTTCGATTCCAATGAAATAATCTTTGCAGAAATGGGGCAGCGTCTGCAGCAACTCCCGAAGCTTCAATTCGTTGTCGATGATTACTTTTTCATGATATGCTTTTTCTTTCATATTATATCCTTCTTTCTGGCCATCCAGGGATATTTCCGTTTAATATTGCGGTAAACATCCTGTTTTTAACGCCCGGATTTTCCAAATTAAGTGTCCGAAGCAGGTTTTTGACATATTCTCTTCGGGTAAAGCCGTCCTGAGAGCAGGGATTTTTTTCAACCGGAAGATGATAACGGTTCTGAAAGCCAATCACGTCAGCTTCCGAAACATACATCATAGGGCGAATGACGGTTAAATCCATGCGATCCAGATAAGTCACCGGAGAAAAAGCGTAAAATCTTCCTTCGTAAATTAGCGAAAGAAGCATAGTCTCGATGATGTCGTCTTTATGATGGGCATAAGCCACTTTATTGCATCCAATTTCCTTTGCTTTCTGATTCAGCGCGCCTTTCCGCATTTTTGCACACAGAGAGCAGGGAGACTGTTCCTTTCGGTCCTCAAAGATGATTTTCGCAATGTCCGTATTTACAATATGAAGTGGTATTTCAAGCGTTTTACAGAGGTCCTGGATTTTATCGAGGCAAAATTCTTCATATCCAAGATGTACGGTAATAGCTGTCACCTCAAAAGGATGCGGGTAGAATTGCTGCAAATGCTTTAATGCGTAAAGCATAGCCAGACTGTCTTTTCCTCCCGATACGCCAATGGCAATTTTATCACCGGGAAATATCATTTTGTAATCGTCTACAGCCTTTCTTGTATAGCTGAGCAACTGTTGTAATTTCATCTGAAAAGCTCCTTTGTTGAAATTTGTAAGCAGGTCTATTATAATAGATATTGAAAAGAAAATCCAGAGTGGGTTTTATAAAGATTTCATAATATCAAAAGGAGAGAAGAGAAGATGAGATTTGTTATACAGCGCGTAAATCATGCGAAAGTCGCGGTAGAAAACGCCATCACCGGCCAGATTCAAAAAGGATTTCTGGTTTTCATCGGCGTATCGAAAGAAGATACAAAAGAAATTGCAGACAAGATGATAAAAAAGCTTTTGAACATGCGGATTTTTGAAGATTCGGACGGAAAGACCAATCTGGCATTAAAAGATGTTGACGGCAGTCTGTTGTTAGTATCACAATTTACCCTTTATGCAGACTGTAAAAAAGGAAATCGTCCTTCTTTTATTCAGGCGGCGCAGCCAGAACTGGCAAACGATTTATATGAATATATCATTTCCCAATGTAAAGAAGCCGGATTTCACACAGAAACAGGCGAATTCGGCGCAGACATGAAAATCACACTGGAAAACGACGGCCCGTTTACCATAGTACTGGATTCTGCGCATCTATAACCCCAAACCAAAATAATTCAGACGCAGCATGACAAACAACATACATCCAATTAAATTTTCACCCATACAAGTTTAACGAACCTAGTTGGCGCATTCTCCATAAAGAATGACCCTATCTGAAAAAGAATGCGCCAACTATTCGTTAAACTTGTCTTTTGCGAATAGTTTAGAATTGCTTTTTCATCTGCTCCTGATAACCTAAAATTAAGTCCACACAACCGTCAATGCCGATTTTTTCGCTGTCCAGCGTCAAATGATAACTTCTGGAGTCTCCCCATTTTTTACTGGTATAATAATTATAATAGCTTGCCCGTTGTTTGTCTGTTTTCTGAATCATATCACGGGCTTTATTTGCCGGCATAGCCAGTTTTTTTGAAATTCGGTTCATACGATAATCCAGACTTGCATGAATAAAAACATGAATGCAGTTTGAAGTGTCAGCCAGCGCATAATCTGCGCAGCGTCCAACAATCACACAGGACTCTTTCTCTGCGATTTTTTTAATCGTATCAAACTGAGCCAGAAAAATCTTATGGTTCAGCGGCATATCCAAAAAAGGCGCCGAAGAATAGCCGCCAAAAGAATAGGTATCCATCACAAGAGAATAAAGGAAGCTGTTCGTCGGCTTTTCATCATGGTTTTCAAAAATCTCCGCACAATATCCGCTTTCTTTCGATGCTTCTTTTAATAATTCTTTATCATAGCACTTTATGCCAAGGCGCTTTGCAAGCGCAACGCCTACATCCTTGCCTCCGCTTCCGAATTCTCTTCCAATTGTAAATACATAATGACTCATAAAAATCCCACCTTTATTTTAGTATATATCTAAATTATAACGGATTTTTCAAAAAAAGTATACGCAAATTATGGATTTGATCTAAATTTTTCAATTAATTTTTCAAAATACTCCGGAAGCGGCGCTGATAGTTCCAGGTACTTTTTGGTCGTTGGATGAATCAGGCCAATGGT
>CATOKN010000142.1 GCA_951800425.1 uncultured Lachnospiraceae bacterium | reverse complement strand
TTTTATGACAGTAAAAGAACAATTGGTGTCATTTTCATTAACAGAATCCCTTTTTCTTCCGAAAACAATATCAGAAAAAGGGAGGGATGAAAATGAGCGTCATTCAAACAAATTACACCTCAAAAATTAGCAATCATTTTGAAAAAACATATACAAAAAAAACAGAAGCTGTTTACAGCAGCAAAACATCTTCCAAAGAAAGCGTGGTAGAAGAGTATATCAGAAAGCATCCAAATGACGCGGCTCATGTCAACAAACAGGTACAGGCGGGAAAAAAGGTATGGGCCAAAAACGGAGTAGAGGATGTGTCCAGAGACGACATGTCAATGGAAGAATATCAGAAATTTTTTCACGCGCTGTTAGATACGATTCCTTATGATTCCACAAGGGTCTGCGACGTAAACTTTCTTAAGATTTCAGATGAGGGCTGGGAGCAGATGAAAAAAGATCCGGAATACGAGGCATGGATTCTCGGATATTTTGTGGAAGACAGGGCTGTCAAAAATCCGTTTTTTGGCTGGGGCGGCAATACGGGAAGCGTTTGCTTTGAGCATTTTGGAGCTTCGATTGAAGAGCATCACGGAGAGGGATTCAGCAAGTCCTCTGTCAAGGGAGAAAAGCACGAAAAGAAAGAAGAATCCTGGTGGGACAAACGCCGCAAAAGGACAAAAGAGCTGATGATGGAGCAGCAGGTGAAAGCAATCGAAGAGGCCAGGGCCAAACGGGAGGAGACTTTGCAGGAATACAGAAATCACCAGCTGAAAAGCCAGCAAAAGCTAAGGAGCTTTCTAACCGGAAAGCCGGAGCGGCAGTTTGTCAATCAGCCGGAAGAAAAGCAGTTGGCTGCAGCGGCTTATGAAAATACGGCGGGATTGTTTCAAAGCCTGATCAGAAACAGCGATTTTAAAAGATAACGCAGAGGATATTCTTTCTTCCGCTTTCAGACGCTACTTTCCGGATGGGTGCATTCTGTTTTGATTTCTCCATTCTCTTGGCGAAATGCCATAAATATTTTTAAACGCTCTGGAAAAATGGAGCGGGTTGTCATAACCGACCGCATTGCTGATGTCGCCGACGTTAAGCTTTGTTAATTTCAGAAGCTCGGTGGCTTTGGTCATGCGGTAATTTAATAAAAATTCCTGAGGAGTCCGTCCGGTGGACTCCTTAAATATTTTTCCAAAATAACTGCGGTTTAAGCCGCAGTTGTCTGCAATGTCTTCCACAGAAATGTCGTTGTGGAAATTTTGTTCCATGAAGTTTAAAGCCTCCCGCACATAAAAATCGCGAAGGCGTCCTCCTTTATTCAATTTTATAGAAGAAACGGAGTTTGTCATGGCGTCAAAGAAGAGATAGAGGTGTCCAATCAGATGAAACGGCGACAAATCGCCGTGCTTTGCGATGTAAAGCATTTCATTCATCATCGTTTCGCGCAGGACGTGGGAATTGGCGCGATAGATAGGAGTGTTTAAAGAAAAGCCGGAAATTTCCACAGCTTCTTTTACACGCAGTCCGTCAAACTCCAGCCAGGCGTATTCCCACGGAAGACTTTTGTCTGCAATATAAGTTGTGATCTGATTTGGAAAAATCATAAAGCCCTGTCCGCTTTTGATTTGATAGGTCTGCGTGATTCCGGAAGAATCGTCGGCATATAAAGTACCCGTACCGGAAATTACATAATGGAACAGAAAATGAGTCCTTGCGGCAGGACCGAAGGAATGAGAAGGAGCGCACCGTTCCCATCCGAATTGATAGAGACTTAAGTCGACAAAATTTTCATTTGGGAAAACGGAAAACAGAAAATCTTTCATTGTATTATACTCCTGATTTTTATTTTGCAGATTTACTTTTCTGATTGTTGCATGCACATCTGATGAATTTCTCAAGTATGATTTCCGGAAAAATTTCATAAATATTTTAGAAATGCTCTACTAGTATAGCTGTAAATATACCAAAATGCCAGCCTATTTTTCATATATCATAAAAAAGTTGCATTTTGGTATAAAAGTGAAAAAAAGATGCTATTTATAGACGCATTATGGAATGTTAGAATGTTTACAGTAAGAAATGGGTAAGGCAGATTATCCAAAAAGCATGTGCAAAAATAATGAAATACCCTGCGGGTATACCTTTATGAACAAAAAGCATATGCAAAAATAATGAAAGGAGAAAAAGGGATGAGGAAAAAAAGTTTCGCTTTTCTGTCGTGTGCTGTACTTGCGGCGGGGTTTTTATCCGGCTGTGGCAATCAGGAAAACAGCGGAAAAACTGAAATCGAACTGGTACAGTACAAACCGGAAGCAGTGGAGGTCTTCAAAAAGCTGGAAGAAAAATTTAACAGCACGCACGACGACATTCACTTAAAAATCGATTCACCAAACGACGCAATGACAATCTTAAAAACCAGGTTTGTCCGGGAAGATTATCCGGATATTCTGGGAATCGGAGGAGACATCAACTATTCGTATTTTATTGACTCCGAAATTCTGGCAGACGTATCGAATTTTGACGGGCTTTCCGAGGTAAATCAGGGATATGTCGATATTCTGGAGGGGCTGGAATTTATTCCGACAGAAGGTACATACGGCGTGCCATACGTGGCAAACGCGGCCGGAATTCTCTATAACCGGGAAATGTTTCAGGAACATAAATGGGAAATTCCAACGACCTGGGAGGAGCTGATGACGCTTTGCGATAAGATTCAGTCCGAAGGAATTCTGCCATTTTATTTTGGATTCAAAGACACCTGGACCTGCCTTGCGCCATGGAACTCACTGGCAGTCGATTTGGCTCCGTCTGACATATGCCAGCAGGTCAATGCGGGCAACGCCAAATTTTCAGATGCGTACAAGGAAACGGCGGAAAAAATGTTAAAGCTTGTGGAGTATGGGGAAGAAGGACCGTTTGCTTACGGATATAACGACGCATGTACGGCATTCGCAAATGGAGAATCTGCCATGTTTGCCATCGGAAGTTATGCGATTCCGCAGATCAAGTCGGTAAATCCGGACATGAATATCGATTCATTTGTTACGCCCGGAAGCGATCAGGCGGACGGCAATACGTTAAATTCCGGCGTGGATCTGATGTTTGCCGTAACCGAGGATTGTGAAAATAAGGAAGCGGCTTACGAAGTCATTCGCTTTTTGATGGAAGATGAAAATATTCAGTTGTATTTAGACGATCAGAATGCCGTTCCGTGTAAAGAGGGAGAATTTGATCTTGCGCCAAACTTAGACGGCATGAAAGAATATATTTCATCCGGAAATATGACGGATTATCAGGATCATTATTATCCTGCCGAGATGGCTGTAGACGCGCAGATTCAGACGTTTCTGATTGAGCAGGACGTAGACGCTTTTCTGGATAAGTTTGATAAAGACTGGCTGAGGTATAACAGGGACATTATCCGCAAAGTGGAAGAGTACAACGCCAAAAATAAATAAAGGGGAGGAGCAGGATTATGAAAAAAATGAATAACAGGGAACGGACATTTGCCCTGATGACGATACCGATTCTGATTTTGTTTTTTGTTTTCAATACGCTGCCGTTAATCCAGGGATTTATTTACAGCTTTACGAATTTCAAAGGATACGGTTCTTATAACTGGGTCGGTTTAAGAAACTACGCCGATTTGTTTACGGATGGACGCGTCGGAAATTCTTATTGGTTTACGATTAAGCTTGCGCTTGTGACGACGGTTGTGGTAAATGTCATCAGCCTGATTCTTGCCATTGGATTAAACAGCAAGATTAAGTTTAAGAGCGCGCTTCGCGGAATGTATTTTGTGCCGAATATTCTTGGCGCGCTTGTAGTTGGCTATATTTTCAACTACTTCTTTACCTATATTATTCCGGCGGTAATCAATATGATGGGCGGCGAGGGTACGAGTATTCTTGCCAGCACGAAATGGGCGTGGGTTGGAATTATGATTGTCTGCGCATGGCAGGCAATTGCGATGAACACAATTATTTACATATCCGGTCTTCAGACTGTTCCGGAAGATGTTTACGAAGCAGGTTCCATCGACGGAGCAACCGGATGGACGCAGTTCCGGCATCTGACATTCCCGTTGATTGTGCCGTTTTTCAGCATCAACATGGTTCTTTGCGTGAAGAACTTTTTGATGGTATTTGATCAGATTATGGCATTGACAAAAGGCGGCCCGGCACAGAGTACGGAATCCATTTCCTATTTGATTTACAACAATGGTATGTCAGGCGGACAGTTTGGCTTCCAGAGCGCCAACGCAGTTCTGTTCTTTATCATTATTGTAGTATTCTCTGTGACCCAGCTTACAATTACAGGTAAAAAGGAGGAACAGTTATAATGAAAGAGAAAGTAAAAGTAAAAGAGAAGTTTAACTGGCCGGTTACTGTTCTATTGATCATCGGACTGATTACAATTATATTTCCTCTGTATATGACGATTGTCATTGCGTTTAAGCAGCCGTCGGAAATGACAAACAGCGTTTCCGGAATTCTTTCTCTTCCAAGGCACTGGAGCCTGGAAAACTTCAAAGAGGCGATGCGCGTGACAGACTTCTGGCGTTCGTTATTTAACAGCCTGATGATTACGGCCGTTACCGTTGTGCTTTCCGTTGTGCTGCATTCCATGATTGGATACGCGGTGGGACGCAATAAGGCGAGAAACAAAAAATACAACCTTGTCTATATGTATGTAATCAGCGGTATGTTCGTGCCGTTTGCCATTTTGATGATGCCGCTTGTAAAACAGACGGCAAAGCTGGGCATTGCAAATGTAGTCGGCGTAATCCTCTGCTATGTGGTATTTTATATGCCGATGAACCTGATGCTGTACTCCGGCTATCTGGTTAACATTCCGGTAGCGTTGGAAGAAGCGGCAAGAATCGACGGAGCGACGACGTTTCGGACGTTCTGGAAAGTTATTTTTCCGATTATGAAGCCAATGCATGCGACAGTTGCCGTTATTACGGCGCTTAGCGTCTGGAATGATGTGATGACGCCGCTTGTTATCATGTCAGGAAGCGGAATGAATACGCTGCCTCTGGCGCAGATGACATTCCAGACACAGTTTGGAACCAATTATAATCTTGCATTTGCATCTTACCTGCTTGCATTGCTTCCGATTTTAATTTTCTACATCGTCTGCCAGAAGCAGATCTTAAACGGTGTCGTAAACGGCGCAGTGAAATAGTTGTTTTGATGCAAAGTAATACCCTGTGGGTATCCTTTTATACACAAAAAGTATGTGTATCTATCATGTAAAAACCAGGAGGGACAGAATGAGCATTATTTATACGGAGAAAGACAAAATTTTTACATTGCACACAAACGATGCAACATACCAGATGAAAGTGGATGCGTACGGATTTTTACTGCATTTGTATTATGGAAAAAAGACCGGCGGGAACATGGATTATCTGCTGCAGTTTGCAGACCGGGGATTTTCCGGAAATCCCAATGACGTGGGGAACGACCGCACGTATTCTATGGACGTTCTTCCCCAGGAGCTGCCGTGCCAGGGAACGGGAGATTACAGAAGCCCGGCGGTTATTATTCGAAATGCGGACGGCTCTTATGGATGCGATTTTCGCTACAGGGGCCACCGCATTACAAAAGGAAAATATGGACTGCGGGCCTTTATTGATTTGGCAGTCTGCGGTGA
>CATOKN010000141.1 GCA_951800425.1 uncultured Lachnospiraceae bacterium | reverse complement strand
GTAGAAGCCAAAAGGGGATTTTTATTAGAATTTTCCTGCTTTGCCTCTTCATTCTGGCTTTCAATAATTGTCATAATCTGCGCGTCCGTCGTATTGGACTGACGAACCAGCTTTCGTTTATAGCGATATGTAATATATACCCTTGCTACTTCGTATGCCCCGGACTGCATAATCTGATCTTCCACGGCGTCCTGAATTTCTTCTACGTTCATGGCGCGTATGGATTTTTTGCAGATTTCTTCGACATTTTGGGCTATTGCCTGTATTCTTCCATTTGTCAGCCGCCTGGAATGCCCGACTTCTTTATTTGCTTTATGAACGGCAGCAATAATTTTTGTTATATCAAATCCTGCTTCTTCTCCTGAGCGTTTGATTATTTTCAATACGATTGCCTCCCAAATAAAAACAATGATACTTATTGTACCAAAAACTCTATTTTTTTGCCACTGTTTCATATAGATTGTTTCCCTCGCTGTCAATGACTACGACAGCGGGAAAATTTGAAACTTCGATTTTTAAAATAGCTTCTGCGCCCAAATCTTCATAACAGACGAGTTCTGATTTTACGATGCATTTGGACAAAAGGGCTCCTGCGCCGCCGACTGCCGCAAAATAAACCGCCCGATTGCGGATAATGGCCTCTATGACTTCTTTGCTCCGTTTTCCTTTTCCAATCATCGCTTTTTGTCCCAGATCCAGCAAAAGAGGAGCGTATTTATCCATACGGCTTGCCGTCGTAGGCCCTGCGGACCCAATCGCCCTTCCGTCTCTGGCCGGAGAAGGCCCCATATAATAAATGGCGGCGTTTTTTATGTCAATTGGAAGCTCTTCTCCCTTTTCCAAAGCCTCCGTCATACGTTTATGGGCGGCGTCTCTTGCTACGTAAACAGTTCCCGTAAGATACACATAATCTCCGCTTTTTAAATCTGCCGTTACTTCTTCTGTTATCGGCATTTGAATATATTTCTCCATCAGATTCACCTCTATAAAATTCTTACCGCATGGCGGTTCACGTGACAGCAAATATTAACTGCCACGGGAAGACCCGCAATATGAGTTGGATACGTATTGATGTTTACGGCAAGCGCCGTTGCATTGCCCCCAAGTCCTCCGGGTCCTATGCCAAGCGCATTGATTTTTTCCAGCATTTCTTCCTCAAGCTTTTGCACATACGGAATGGGAGAGCGTTCTTCTACGCTTCTGGTTAAAGCATGCTTGGACATAAGAGCCGCCTTTTCAAAATCTCCTCCGATGCCAACGCCGATGACCATAGGCGGACAGGCATTCGGACCCGCATCGGATACTGAGGTTAAAATTGCGTTTTTCACTCCCTCAATTCCGTCGGCCGGCTTTAACATAAAAATACGGCTCATATTTTCGCTTCCAAACCCCTTTGGAGCAAAAGTAATCTTTACTTTATCCCCCGGAACAATCGAATAATGAATGACTGCCGGGGTATTGTCTTTCGTGTTTTCCCGAAAAATCGGATCCTTTACTACGGATTTTCGTAAATATCCCTCTTCGTAGCCTCTTCTTACTCCCTCGTTTACAGATTCTTCCAGATTTCCATTTTCAAAATGCACGTCCTGCCCGATTTCCATAAAAATTACGGCCATTCCGGTATCCTGGCAAATTGGAATGCTTTCTTTATCTGCAACCTTTAAATTTTCCTGAAGCTGGCTCAATATCTTTTTTCCAAGATCGGACTTTTCATTTTCTTCCGTTTTTTTCAAAGCCGCGTTCATATCTTTTGACAGATAATAATTTGCTTCTATGCACATTTCTTTTATCTGCTCGGAAACTAAATTTACATCAATGGAACGAATCATTTCTAACACTCCTTTAAACTTCTGTTTATACGACAAAAGGGCTGTTAATACAGCCCGTATTGTACGTGATTTTTATCTGGATTCTTCCGCCTCATCTGCGTGATCAATCTCGTCCATCAGACTTTTATCTTCTCTGACTTTTGCAATACTGGCAATCGTAACGTCTTCATCCATATTAATCAGTTTCACGCCGGAGGTTACGCGCCCTAAAATAGAAATTCCCTCTACTTTCATGCGGATAATAATTCCCTCCGTCGTAATAATCATAATTTCATTGTCTTCATTTACTGCCTTAATGCCTATCAAATATCCGGTTTTATCCGTTATTTTATAGCATTTTACGCCTTTGCCGCCTCTGTTTTGAACGGAGAATTCTTCCATTCTGGTCCGTTTCCCAAGTCCGTTTTCCGACGCGATCAAAAGGTATTCTCCCTGCGTATTTAACTGCATTCCAATGACTTCGTCCCGATCTGCAAGGTTCATGCCGATCACGCCCATGGAATTGCGCCCCGTGCTTCTGACGTCCGTTTCATGGAACCGGATGCACTGTCCGTATCTTGTTACAAGAATAATGTCTTTTTCATTATCGGTTTTCTTCACTTCGATCAGTTCGTCGTCTTCTCTTAAATGAATCGCAGAAAGTCCTGTCTTTCTTATATTCGCGTATTCGCGTATCTGTGTTTTTTTGACAATTCCTTTTTTGGTAGCCATAAAAAGATAATTGCCCTCCTGATATTCGCTGATAGGAATGACGGCGGTGATTTTTTCTCCCGGCTCGAGCTGCATTAAGTTAATGATTGCGGTCCCTCTTGCAGTCCGGGAGGCTTCCGGTATTTCGTATGCCTTAAGACGGTATACTTTACCGTTATTGGTAAAAAACATCAGATAATGATGCGTTGTCGTCATCAAAAGCTCTTCGATATAATCGTCTTCAATCGTTTCCATGCCTTTGATTCCTCTGCCGCCTCTGTTCTGACTTCTGAAATTATCAATACTCATCCGCTTGATATAGCCAAGGTTTGTCATACAAATAATTGTATTTGCTTTCGGAATCATATCTTCCATGGAAATATCATAATCGTCAAATCCAATGGACGTTCTTCTTTCATCTCCGTATTTATTGGAAATCAGTATAATTTCTTCCCGGATCACGCCAAGAAGTTTCTTTTCATCTGCTAAAATTGCTTTTAATTCCGCAATTTTTTCCATCAGCTCCGCATACTCTGCTTCTAATTTTTCCCGTTCCAAACCGGTCAGGGCGCGCAGACGCATATCTACGATTGCCTGAGACTGGGCTTCGGAGAGTCCGAATCTTTCCTGTAATTTTTCTTTTGCTTCAGCCGTATTGCGGCTTCCCCGGATAATGGAAATAACTTCGTCGATATGATCAAGCGCAATTAAAAGACCTTCTAAAATATGAGCCCTTTCTTCCGCTTTGTTCAAATCGTATTTTGTCCGTCTGGTCACAACTTCTTTCTGATGCGCCAGATAGTAAGACAGCATCTGATGAAGATTGAGTACTTTTGGCTCATTTTTTACAAGCGCAATCATATTCACGCCAAAGGTATCCTGAAGCTGGGTATGTTTGAATAACTGGTTCAAAACAATATTTGCTCCGACGTCACGTCTTAATTCAATGCAGATTCGCATCCCCTGGCGGTTTGATTCGTCGCGTAAATCAGTAATGCCGTCCACTTTTTTATCACGTACCAAATCTGCAATTTTTTCGATCAGCCTTGCTTTATTTACCATAAACGGAAGCTCCGTAACAACAATACGGTTTTTTCCGTTTTGCATCGGTTCAATATTTGTCACGGCGCGGACGCGGATTTTTCCTCTTCCTGTCCGGTATGCCTGTTCGATCCCGGCAGTTCCAAGTATGGTTCCTCCGGTTGGAAAATCGGGACCTTTGACGATTCCTAAAATTTCTTCGATATCCGTATCCCTGTCTTCTAAAATCTGGTTATCAATCATTTTAACGACGGCGGCAATTACTTCTTTCAGGTTATGAGGCGGTATATTCGTCGCCATTCCAACGGCAATTCCGGAAGTTCCGTTTACCAGAAGATTTGGATACCTGGAGGGAAGTACGGACGGTTCTTTTTCCGTTTCGTCAAAGTTTGGTGTAAAGTCTACGGTATTTTTATTAATGTCCGCAAGCATTTCCATGGAAATTTTGCTTAAACGCGCTTCCGTATAACGCATTGCGGCCGCGCCGTCCCCGTCTACGGAACCAAAATTTCCATGTCCGTCTACAAGCGGATAGCGGGTAGACCATTCCTGCGCCATATTGACAAGAGCCCCGTAAATGGAACTGTCGCCGTGAGGATGATATTTACCCATCGTATCGCCGACAATACGCGCGCATTTTCTGTGCGGCTTGTCAGGCCCGTTGTTTAATTCGATCATGGAATATAAAACCCGTCTCTGCACCGGTTTTAATCCGTCTCTGACATCAGGCAGCGCCCTGGATGTGAGAACGCTCATCGCATAATCAATATAGGATGTTTCCATGGTTTTCTTTAAGTCTACGTCATGTACCTGATCAAAAATCTTATCATCCATTTAAATTCCATTCCTCCTATACATCCAGATTCTGAACGTATTTTGCATTTGCTTCAATAAATTCTCTTCTTGGCTCCACTTTATCTCCCATCAGCGTCGTAAATGTCACGTCAATTTCAGATGAAATTTCTTCGTTCATAACGACTCTGCGCAAAATTCGTTTTTCGGGATCCATCGTCGTATCCCAAAGCTGCTCGGCGTCCATTTCTCCAAGCCCTTTATAGCGCTGGATTTTATTGTTGTTATCGCGGCCAATTTCCAGCAAAATCTGATTTAACTCCTCGTCGCTGTATGCGTACCAGATTTTTTTATTTTTTTCGATTTTAAATAAAGGCGGCTGCGCCAGATAGACATATCCCTGCTTAATCAGTTCCGGCATAAACCGGTAAATAAACGTCAGAAGCAGCGTACTGATATGAGCCCCGTCTACGTCTGCGTCCGTCATAATGATAATTTTGTGGTAACGAAGCTTCGATATATCAAAATCTTCATGAATTCCTGTTCCAAACGCAGTAATCATTGCTTTGATTTCCGCATTGCCGTATATTTTATCCAGCCTTGCTTTTTCTACGTTCAAAATTTTACCGCGCAGCGGAAGAATTGCCTGGGTCGCCCGGCTTCTTGCCGTTTTTGCGGAACCTCCCGCAGAATCGCCCTCTACGATATAAATTTCACAATTTTTCGGATCTTTGTCGGAACAATCCGCAAGTTTTCCGGGAAGAGACGTATTTTCCAGAGCCGTCTTCCTCCTCGTCAAATCTCTTGCTTTTCTCGCGGCTTCTCTTGCCCGCTGCGCCAGAAGCGATTTTTCACAGATTGTCTTGGCGACCGACGGATTTTGCTCCAGAAAATACGTAAGCTGTTCGCTGACGATGGAATCCACCGCTCCCCTTGCTTCGCTGTTTCCAAGCTTTTGCTTTGTCTGACCCTCAAATTGAGGTTCTTCGATTTTTATACTGATAATCGCTGTTAAACCCTCCCGGATGTCGTCTCCCGTCAGGGCGGAATCGGTATCTTTTAAAATTTTATTTATTTTTGCATATTGGTTAAACGTCTTTGTCATTGCATTTCGAAATCCGGCCAGATGCGTCCCGCCCTCCGGCGTAATAATGTTATTGACAAAGCTAAACGTCGTGTCGTTAAATGAATCGTTATGCTGCATTGCGACTTCCACATAAACGCCGTCTTTTTGTCCCTCGCAATAAATAATATCCTGATAGATGGCTTCCTTGCTTTTGTTTAAATATTCGAC
>CATOKN010000140.1 GCA_951800425.1 uncultured Lachnospiraceae bacterium | reverse complement strand
GTACAGGACATTGCGCTGCTTCGGGCGCAGAAACAGGAAATTATCAGTACTTACCGCGGGTATATAATGAAAAGGGATATTTCCTGCCAGCGCATATTTAAAGTTTGCCATTCGGACGAAGAAATGGAAGAAGAATTAAATTTGTATGTGGATTTTGGCGGTAGGGTAGAAGATGAATTTGTTTTTCATAAGATTTATAATGTGATTCGTGTGAATATGGGGTTGAAATCCAGACGTGATGTAAGCGCGTATATGGAAAAACTGAGAAACGGCATATCGAAATCATTAAAGGATGTGACTTCCGGGTATCATTATCATACGGTAACTGCGGAGTCGGAGGAAGTTTTAGATCAGATTCAGGAAGAACTGGTGCAAAGAGGCTTTCTGGCGCAGCTTAGAGACTATGAGCCGATTGATTTTTGGGCAGTGCAAAGGGAGGGGCGTTAAAACTCCCTTTGTATGCGTATTATGGACGTTTCTTTTTGCCGGAAGCGGAAAATGTCAGGCCGGTTTCGATGTAGAGGGGCTTTTTATCTTCCGGTATTCCGCGGTAGATTTTTACAAGATGACGTTCGTCTGCGTTATATGGAGAAGAAAGAGGCTCCCGCACCGTCGTGATCCCGTAAATGTAATCCGTAGTCGTATTAAAATACGAAGCAAGGCGGATTACAGTTTTTGCGTCCGGCTGTCTGCGGTTTTGGACATAGCCGTTTAAAGTAGTTGCAGAAATATTTAAGTCCCGGGCCAGTTGCTTTTGGCTGATTCCGTTTTCTTCCATTAAATTGCGCAATTGGTTTCCAATATCCAAAAAGCATTCCTCCTTTTTTGAGAAATATTTTAAAGAAAATTTCAAAGAAAGTCCTGAAAGTGTTCAAAACGAGTAATTTTGTCTCAAAAAACGAAAATAATATTCGTAACGCATATTATTTTTTAAAAAAATGAAAGAAAGTGACAGTTTGGCATTGACAAATAGCTTTGACTTTGATAAAATAATTAATAATAAATATTAACTAGTTCATTTTTGAATTTGAAATTTAGGAGGGATAATATGGCTACAGAAATAAAAGAGTTGACCAAAAGTGAAGAACAGATGATGGATATTTTCTGGTCTAGCTGCGAACCGCTTACGAGCGTGGATATTGTTAAGATGAACATAAAAGAGACGTGGAGCAATGGTCTTGTTCACAACATTATTCGTGCGCTTTTAAAGAAAGGATTGCTTGTAGAATGCGGTATGGAGCGCTATAGTACGCAGTATGCCAGAAAGCTGTCACCGGCGATTACAAGGGAAGAATATGCGGCGAAGCTTCTGATTTCCAAAGTGAAAGGAAAAACTTCAATTTCCAAAGTAATTGTTGCGATTGCAAAAGAGCAGGATGATGAAAAAGAGATGATAGAAGAACTCGAGAAAATCATCCGTCAGCTCCGCGAAGGAGAAGAGAAAGAGGTCTAATCTGGAGCAGTTGGTTAAACCGATTGTTCAGGTAAAGAAATAAGGCTGTTACAAATTACGATGTATACAGGATATGGGAGATCCATGCGATTAGAATTCCATATCCTGAATATACCGAACGATTTGTAAGGGCCTTATTTTCTTTTGTTTTTATACGTTTACTTTTATTTCTCCATAAGGTAGAATATAATTATTTCAACAGAAAAGGAGAATGGATATGGAAAAATCAAAAGTGTATTTTACCACATTTAAGACCACGTTTACGGAAAATCTTCTGTCAAAACTGCGCAGGCTGATTTTGAAAGCAGGAATCAGAGATATTGATTTTGAAGATAAGTATGCGGCCATTAAGATCCATTTTGGCGAATATGGAAATCTTGCGTTTCTGCGCCCGAATTATGCGAAAGTTGTGGCGGACGTTGTAAAAGAGGCGGGAGGAAAGCCGTTTCTGACAGACTGCAACACGCTTTACGTAGGCAGCAGGAAAAATGCGCTGGATCATCTGGATACGGCGTATGCCAATGGATTTTCTCCGATGACGACGGGATGTCAGGTTATCATTGCGGACGGCCTGAAAGGAACGGACGAGGTTTTGGTTCCGATTGGCGGCGAATACGTAAAAGAAGCCAAGATTGGACGCGCGCTGATGGACGCGGACGTTTTGATTTCTCTGACGCATTTTAAAGGCCACGAAGCGACGGGCTTTGGAGGAGCAATTAAAAATATCGGGATGGGCGGCGGCTCCCGCGCCGGAAAAATGGAGATGCACAGCGACAGCAAGCCAAATGTCACGGCAGAAAAATGCATTGGCTGCGCAAGCTGTACAAAAGTCTGCGCGCACGAAGGAGTAGCGGTAAATGAGAAAAAAGCGTGGATCGATCATGAGAAATGCGTAGGATGCGGACGCTGCATCGGCGTTTGTCCAAAGGATGCGATTGAGCCGATGTTTAACGCTTCCACGGAACGGTTAAACTGTAAAATGGCGGAATACACAAAAGCCATTTGCCAGGATCGGCCCTGTTTCCATATTGCGCTTGTCTGCGACGTTTCGCCAAACTGCGACTGCCATGCGGAAAATGACATTCCAATCATTCCGGATGTGGGAATGTTTGCTTCGTTTGATCCGGTAGCGCTTGACGTTGCCTGCGCGGATGCGTGCAACCGTCAGCCGGTTATCGCGGGCAGCGTGCTTGCGGAGAATTTGAAGAGACAGGAAGGCTGCGAACATGCCGATCATTTTGATATGACGCATCCCGATACGGAATGGAAAAGCTGTATTGCCCATGGCGTTAAAATCGGCCTGGGGACGGATCAGTATGAATTAATTGAGATTTAATGAAGATTGCGCCGCAGAGCTTGACAACGGCGCGAAAGTATTAGAAAATGGCATCACATATAACGAATATCATCTGAACCATAAGGCGTGTTCTAAGGACTTTTCGAGATGGAAATTCGACGGTTGAATGGGACATGAACCTGACGGCAAAGGCAAAAGGAAGAAAGACATTTTTATGACAGACTTGAGGAATGAGGAAATCCTTTTTCCGGGAGAGCATAAAAATCGTCTTCTTCTTGTATCTGAAAATGACGGCAAATATAAGACGGAGACTGGGATGACGACGAGAGTAGCGCTGATTTCCATTGTTGTAGAAAAATCAGGCGACGTGGAAGGATTAAACCGGATATTGCATGAATATGGCGGCTATATTATAGGCAGGATGGGAATTCCCTATGCAAAGCGGGAGATTTCCCTGATTAGCGTGGCCATGGACGCGCCGGCAGACGTGATCAGCGCCATGACCGGAAAAATCGGAATGCTTTCAAAGATTACGTCAAAAGCGTTGTACGCAAAGCTGCAGGAGGTAGGCGATGCGCAGGTTAATTGACCGGTTAGAACAAAATCATTGTCTGGAAAAAGAAGAATGGATCGCGCTGATTGCAGAACAAAAAGACGCAGAGTACCTGTTTGAGCGCGCCAGGAGCGTATCGCGCAGATATTACGGAAATGCGGTATTTTCCAGAGGGCTGATTGAATTTACCAATTATTGCAAAAACAATTGTTATTATTGCGGCATCCGGCGGGAAAATCGCGGCGTAAGCCGCTATCGGCTCAGCAAGGAAGAAATTCTTGACTGCTGCAAAAAAGGATATGCGCTCGGTTTTCGCACCTTTGTACTGCAGGGGGGCGAAGACGTATATTATGACGACGAGCGTCTTGCAGATTTGGTCCGGTCAGTCAAAGCAGCGCATCCGGACTGCGCCGTTACATTGTCTGTTGGCGAGAAATCCAAAGAGAGCTATCAGAAATTGTTCGACGCGGGCGCGGACCGTTATCTTCTGCGGCATGAAACGGCAGATGCCATTCATTACGGCAGACTGCATCCAAAGGATCTGACGCTTGCGGCGCGCATGGATTGCCTCTGGCATTTAAAAGAAATCGGGTTTCAGGTGGGCTGCGGATTTATGGCGGGATCGCCCGGACAGACGCCGGAATGCCTTGCGGAGGATATGCTTTTTATTACAAAGCTCAAACCGCAGATGGCAGGCATCGGCCCGTTTATTCCGCACCATCAGACTCCGTTCAAAGACGAGGCGGCGGGTTCTGTGGAGCTGACGCTGTATCTGATTGGTCTGCTTCGCCTGTTAAAGCCCAACCTTTTGCTTCCGTCTACGACTGCGCTCGGAACGATAGATAAAAATGGAAGGGAGAGAGGCATATTGGCCGGAGCCAATGTTGTCATGCCAAACCTTTCTCCTGTCGGGGTTCGGAAAAAATATGCGTTATACGATAACAAAATATGTACCGGAGACGAGGCGGCGGAATGCTGTAAATGCTTAAATGCCAGAATGAAGCGCATTGGGTATGAAATTGTTGCGCACCGCGGAGATCCGGCAGAAGAACCAGGAGGAAATTATGTACAACGCAATGTCTCCCAGAGCGGAGGAATTTATCAGTGACGAAGAAATTCAGGAATGTTTAGCGTACGCAGAAGAGAATAAAAATAACAGAACGCTCATAGAAAAGATTTTAGAGAAAGCTTCAAAGATGAAAGGTCTTTCCCATAAAGAAGCCATCGTGCTTTTGGATTGTGAAATGGAAGATTTAAATGAAAAGATTTATCGGCTTGCCGAAGCAATCAAACAGGAGTTTTACGGCAACCGCATTGTAATGTTCGCGCCTTTGTATCTGTCCAATTATTGTATCAATGGCTGCAAATACTGCCCCTATCATCTGAAAAACAAACATATCGCCAGAAAAAAGCTGACGCAGGAAGAAATTCGGAAAGAAGTGACGGCGCTGCAGGATATGGGGCATAAGCGTCTTGCGCTGGAAGCAGGAGAAGATCCGGTCAACAATCCCATCGAGTATATTCTTGAGAGCATCCGTACCATCTATGATATTCATCACAAAAATGGAGCGATTCGCCGCGTCAACGTCAATATCGCGGCAACAACTGTAGAAAATTACAGAAAATTAAAAGACGCCGGAATCGGAACATACATTTTGTTTCAGGAAACTTACCATAAAAAATCTTACGAAGAGCTGCATCCCACAGGGCCGAAAAGCGATTACGCTTATCATACCGAAGCGATGGATCGGGCCAGGGAAGCGGGGATTGACGACATGGGCATTGGAGTGCTGTTTGGACTGAACAATTACCGTTATGATTTTACCGGCATTATTATGCACGCCGAGCATATGGAGCAGTATGGCGGCGTAGGCCCTCATACCATCAGCGTCCCAAGAGTCAGAAAAGCGGACGACATCGATCCGGATGTGTTTGACAACGGAATCAGCGACGATACGTTTGCCAAAATCGTCGCATGTCTGCGGATTGCCGTGCCTTACACGGGCATGATTGTATCTACAAGGGAATCAAAAGAATGCAGAGAGCGCGTGCTTCGCCTTGGAATTTCTCAAATCAGCGGAGGTTCCAAAACGAGCGTGGGCGGTTATGCAAAAGAAGAAGCTCCGGAAGAAAATTCGTCGCAATTTGACATCAGCGATAACAGGAGCCTGGACGAAGTGGTAAACTGGCTGATGAAAATGGGATATGTGCCAAGCTTTTGCACGGCCTGTTACCGCGAGGGCAGGACGGGCGATCGTTTTATGACGCTTCTGAAAAACAGGCAGATTATCAATTGCTGCCATCCCAACGCGTTGATGACGCTCAAAGAATACCTTGAGGATTATGC
>CATOKN010000139.1 GCA_951800425.1 uncultured Lachnospiraceae bacterium | reverse complement strand
ATAGGAAAATCGGTAATGCCATAAACAAGGACTAAATAAATATCTTTTCTGGATGCAGTGATCTGCACTTTTACATGGGAAAGACAGGCCTCGTGCTTTTTTCCTTTGTAGAACAGAGGCAGTTTTACTTTGCCTTTCCTTCTGTTACGGAGTTCGGTGGCAAATACCCATTTATTATGATAAAGGAGTTTCCGCTTTGCAGTCAGACGGATTACATAATCCTGGTTCATGGAATCCAGTTTGAGAAACATCTTGTTATCGTCATAGCCCCGGTCCATGACAAAGGTTGCCTTTCCCAATAATGCAGATGTACGCTCCATAGCCGAAAAAGTAATGTCATTGATGGATGTAAAATTTTTTTCATTTGAAGAATGGATTTCTGAAAAAAGACTGACTGGATGATTGCTGTTGGTAAGTACGGTGGCTTCTGTAACATGATAACCTTTCTTATAAACATTTTTTGTAGCGGTACTCTCAGAACCATCGCGTACCCAGCCAAGAGACTCGAATTTATAACCATCCGGTTTCACAACGTCACTGTCATCGATATGGATGACAGGGTGAGCCGGACACCATTTCTTTATGTGGGTTAAGTAAGCGTTCAAAGCGTCTTTTGGCGCGCCTTTTGACAAATGTCTGGAAAGGCGGTCAACAATGTTGATCTTTTTCGAATGCTCATGTAGCTGATCAACAATATCCGTAAGCAGACAACTGTTGGAAGCAAGAATACCATAATTCATGTCAGCCATAAACTTTCTTTCCGGTTTGGGAAGCTTTCTGGAAATCTTATTTGAAAAAGTTAAAATTTCCCGTTTCATTTGGTAGGTTTTTGATGTAAAATTAACCACAGGGAATCCTCCTCTTTTTTGTTTAGTACGATTTTTTTGTGGTGATTAAATTTTACATCAAAAAGGAACAGGATTCCTTATATTTTGGGCATTTTTTGAAAGTTGTGTATAATCAGCAAGGCTGATTGGGAGTTCTGTGGATAGAACTGCGGAAACTCAAGTTATCTAAGCTTTGGCACAGGAGGGCGCAGCGGATCCAAAACTTCTGCCGCGTCAATTAAATCAGAGATGTTATTTTCATTTCCCACAGCATTATTATAAATGCGATAACCGTCCAGATTTCTTCGACCCTGTCGCAGATAATCCCTGCCAAACCACGTTCGGTACAAATTGGAATCCACGTTGCAGAATACGCGGTACCCCTGTTCTTTTAAATATCGGTACTTTGCATCCGACTCCGGATATGCGCCCCAGTCCCCCAAATCCTGTCCGTGCGCAAAAACAATCGTATCCACGCTTCCGACAATTGGCTCGACATTTTCTCTCCATTTCTGCGTATCCTGCATCAGGCGTTCTAAGCTGACGTCTTTGATTCTGATATGCCCCCAGGTATGGCTGGCAAACTCCCATCCGTCCGCTTTCATAGCGTCCGCTACGCGCTTTGCCTCCGCCCGCTCCTGTTCTATATCAAATTCCGGATGTTCGTCCAGCCAGTCCCTTTTATCCCGATCCAGATTTCCATTTCTGTCCAGATAACTGGCGTCCGTGCGATACCCCAAAACTCCGTTATAACCTGTGAGGGCAATGACGCCTTTCGCTCCCCTGTACGAAGCGTCCGGATGCTCGTCCAGAAACGCATCCAAAATCGGCACTACGTCATAAGCTCCCGTTACGTGCGTTCCATCTGCCTGAATGTAATCGCAGACAGGCTTTCCGTCTTCATTCAAAATCATCTTTGCGGCATATCCATAGTTATCATAGCAATGATAATAGCTCAAATCGTCCTGCGAAAGCACGTACGCCTTTTTTCCCGGAGGAAGCATAATGGTTGCGGGCAAAAACTGCGTATTTCCATTTTCATCCACAGACGTTTCTATCAAATCATGTATGCCGACAATCACATACCCTCTGTCATACATTTCCTGCGTAATTTTCTCAAATTCGTAAATCGTCGTCATCCACTGATTGTTTCCTGCGGCCTGAGGATCTTTCTCCTGATTTGCAAAGGCGCGGTCCGGATCCACCACCAGAGAATGATAAAACACATGCGTGACCTCTTCCATGTTCACCGGCACGCACGATGCTTTTTGCGCCTCATACTCTTTGATTTTATTAAGAATCTCCGGATCTGACTCGTATCCTTCCATTGTTTTTAACAGGCCGACCGCCTCATCATAATCGTAGGCAGCCGACAAGCGGTCTGCCTGAATGATCATTTCCTTTTTATGCTCATTTTGATATTCATTTTGTTCTTCTGAAACCGCTTCCCTTTCCTCTCTTTCGGCGTTTGCTTCCTCCCAAACGGCTGAACCGGTTTCGGATTCTTCCATTTCCTTTTCTTCTGCAGTCTGTCTTTTTCTCATCTGCATAAAGACACAGGTAAAAATAAAAAACGCGCATACCCCGAGTATCCACAGTCTCAGCGCGTCACTTTGTTCTTTGCGATTTGTTCTTTTTTTCTTTTTTTCCTGTTTCATCATAATCTGCTCTTTCTTCCTTTGTGATTTCTCAGTCATTGTACTCTCTTCCTGCAAAAAAATCCATCTTTTATGCCTCATCTTCTTTACATATTTTTTACATAAATAAAAAAATTTATTGCATACGCGCACGATTTTTGTAAAAAATAATCGAATTTCCAAAAAAGAGGACATATTCTTTACGAATATGCCCCCAAATCCTTACGTTCGTTTCTTTAAGCTTCTGCAGAATGCTCCGTACGATGCATGGAAAAATTACTCTGATCGAAATTGCTCAGATTTTCTGTAATCTTGCGTTCATCCGCTTTTCCAATCAAAGCCTCTCTATCTTTTCTCGAAATCATCTGGTCTTTAAATGCGCTCGGACCTCCCACGCATCCTCCCACACATGCCATGCCTTCAATGAAATCCTCCGGCAGTTTTCCGGCCTTCAAAAGAAGCAGCGCCTTTTTGCACTCTGCCGCACCGTTTGCTTTGCATACTTTCGGATCACAGTCATAATCTTTTTCTTTCATATACTGCAATACGGCAGACGTTACGCCGCCGGAATTGCCAAAGCGTTTTCCATAAGTGGAAGATTCCTGATAATCATTCTCAGAAGGCTGCAATTCTACGCCTTTTGCTTTCATAATCGCGCGAATCTCACTGTAAGTCAGCACATAATCGGCGTTTCCTTCAATGTTATGTTCTGTCGCTTCGGATTTTTTTGCAATACACGGCCCGATAAATACAACAATTGCTCCAGGATGCTTTGCCTTAATCAGGCGGGACAGGGCGCACATCGGCGATACTGCCGTAGATACATACTCTTCCAGTTCCGGATAATGCTTGCGAATCATATTGACAAAACCGGGACAGCAGGAAGTCGTCTTCTTCTTGCCTTCCTGATATGCTTCAAACCACTCGTCGCCTTCCGCCTGAGTCGTCAAATCTCCTCCGAGCCCAGCTTCAATAAAGTTGGTAAATCCTACCAGCCTCATGGCGTTGCGCCAGCTTCTCATCGTAATATCCGTACCGAACTGGCCTTCGGTAGACGGAGCTAAAATTGCGTAAACAAGCTTATCGGATTGCAAAGCTTTGATTACGTCTACAATATGCGTTTTGGAACCAATCGCGCCAAACGGGCATTTATGTATGCACAAACCGCAGCGGATGCATTTCTTCTCGTCAATTACGGAAATGCCTCTCTCGTCCTGCGTAATCGCATTTACCGGACAATTGAACTTACAGGGACGTTTCAAATCTGCGATTGCATGATACGGACAGGCTTTTGCACATTTTCCACATTCTTTACATTTTGCCGCGTCAATATGGGACCGATGCCTTCCAATCGAAATTGCATTAAAATTACATGCGTTGATACATGCCTTGCCGATGCAATTCTGGCAGTTGTCCGTCACTACATACCGGGAAATCGGACAGTCTTCGCACGCGGAACTGATTACCTGAATAATATTGCCGTCGTCTACTTCTCCCGGCGCCTTGCCTTCCGCAAGACGGATTCTCTGCCGGATAATCTCGCGTTCCTTATAAATGCAGCAGCGGAACTGCGGCGAAGGTCCTGGAATCAGCCTTTCCGGAATATAGTCTCTTTGTT
Source organism: uncultured Lachnospiraceae bacterium (assembly GCA_951800425.1). Classification (GTDB taxonomy): domain Bacteria; phylum Bacillota; class Clostridia; order Lachnospirales; family Lachnospiraceae; genus Roseburia_B. Next base: position 1,606 of record CATOKN010000139.1, on the reverse strand, counting down.
CATCCAGAGTCCCGTCAAATGCGTACTTAGCCACTTCATACAAGACTTCGTGCTTAATTTTGATTACATTCTCATCAGCGTACATTCATTTTCTCCTTTTTCTTTTCATTTTATTATATTGTCCCAAGATTCGCAACAGGAATTATCAGGCGATGTTATGTTCGGTTCATCATTTCCAGCAGCTCTTTCTGAAAATCATGTTTCTCATCCTGATTTTCCGTTCCAAGCGCCTGCCGCACCCTTTTTAGCAAATCTTCAGCGACAAAAGGTTTTAATACATAATCGCATATGCCAAGCTTTGCGCTTTCTAACACAGACTTCCTATCCTCCATGCCGGTAAGCATAATCACCGGAATATCGGATCTGCCTTTCATCGCGCGCATGCTCCGCAGCATTTCAAATCCGTCTACAGGCGCCATCCGAATATCCAAAAGGACAAGATCCGGCTTCGCATTTTCCAGATAACGCAGCGCCCTTGCTCCGGAATTCGCAGTAACCACCTCATAATCATCCTGTAAAATTTCCACAATTCGCGACAGGGTGATTGCCGCGTCATCCACCGCTAAAATGCGCTTTTTGGAACCTCTGTCTTCCATTTGAGTCATTTGCCATCTTCCCCCTTTTCCAGTCTGCTCAAAAGCTGACGCAGCAGCTCTTCGGCGTTATCATCCTCATATAATTTTAACTGCGCCTGGATTTGCACAAGGCATTCCTCCTCATCCTCAGGCAGCTCATGGCGCAAAATCTCATTCACTATGCCGGCGCATTCTTTCGACCGGAAATTTTCAAGCTCCTCTAACGCCCGCTTCGTCTGCTCTTTTAACTCAGGCAAAGGCAAACCGGGAAGCTTTTCCTCCAAAACGTCATTTTTTCTGCGCTCTTCTAAAAACATTCCAATGTTTGCCAGAAGCGCTTCATACGCTTCCATCAAAGCCGGAAACTTACCGGCAATCAAATTCTTATTTCCCTGGGCGGCGGCATTTTCCTGCTCGCGAGCCATAGCGGAAACATCCGTCGCTCCGATATTTGCCGAAGCGCTTTTCAGCCCATGCACTTCTGTCTGATAAAGCGAAATATCTGAATTTGCAAGTCTGCACAAAAGATCGATTTTTCGCTTTCCATCGATATAATAAAGCTCCAGCAGATTGACAAAGCTTGCTTCATCACCTGAAAAATACCGCATCGCAGCGTTCATATCCAGTCCTGCAATTTGGATAGCGGCCGGATCAAACGTCTCAAAATCCCCTCCGGCGCCCTCTGACGTCCTGCGTTCCTCAGGAACCCAGCGCGTCAAAAGCTGATTGAGTTCTTTCCTGTCGAGCGGCTTGGCAATAAAATCCTGGAACCCACAATCTAAAAAACGCTCCCGCATGCCTTCCATCGCATTCGCCGTCAACGCAATGATAATCGGCGCCGTTCCATTTTCTCCGCAGTCATTTCGAATCGTCTCCACTGCTTCAATGCCGTCCATGCCAGGCATCATATGATCCATAAAAATAATGTCGTATTGCACATCCCGTACCAGCTCAATCGCTTCCGTCCCGCTTTTCGCCTCTGATAAATCAAAGGCATAGTTCTTTAAAAAGCCTCTGGCAACCTTTCGATT
>CATOKN010000138.1 GCA_951800425.1 uncultured Lachnospiraceae bacterium | reverse complement strand
CCTGTATTCATGCTTCTCATAATATCCAATTAAGCCGCCGTCTTTATCCCGCAGCGCTACCATATAGACGTCTTTGTTTTCTTTTTCATTATGAAACGTAAATATCCTGTTATGATTCCTGCTTTCCAAAAACCAGGCAACGACGTTTTGAATCTTTCGACGGGAATCGTCGTTATGACAGTCTAAAAGGTTTTTTCCCATCAGCGACTCACCGCCCCATTTCACATATTTTTCTTTCGCCGCCGGATTCATATAAACAATTTCATGCATCAAATTACAAATTACAACAGCGCATCGATCCTCATCTACAAGACTTTTCAAAAACGGATACAAATCCATTCCAACAATCCCCCTCTTTTTTTCTCCTCCTTATCGTATCACAAAAAATTTTACAATTCAATCGGTGTAAATTAGCAAATTCCCGCGCTTCTTTTTGTATCCCGTCGAATCTTCCCGATAAAAATCCAAAAAATTAACCGAAACTTTGCTGCTGTTACCCGGCAATGAGCCATTCGTACCGTATCATTGATCTGCTCTAAAAGCGGAAAATTATCATAATAAAAATATCAGCAAAGAATTCGCTCTTTGCTGATATTTTTTCATTCTCACAATTTCGTCTGATATGCGATCCCTATTTTTAAAATATACCCATCATTTTCCCAATCCAATAAATCAGCCCCAACGCCCAGGAACTGAATATTCCAAACAAAATCACCGGCCCCGCAATCGTAAAAATCTTACAGCCAATTCCAAAGACCTGTCCCTCTTTTTTAAACTCAATACTGGGAGCCGCCACGGAGTTCGCAAATCCCGTGATTGGCACAAGCGCGCCGGCTCCGCCAAACGTCGCCAGTTTCGGATATATATTAAAACCGGTTAAAATCACGCTAAGTAAAACAAGAATCAGGCTGCACCAGCTTCCGGCCGTATCCTTGTCCATTCCAATGCTGCCGCAATACTGCAAAATACCCTGTCCGACTACGCAGATTATACCGCCGGTTAAAAATGCTTTCGCCATATTTTTGGGCAGAGAATGGGTCGGCGTCACTTCTTTGACGTATTCGTTATATGCTTTTTGCTCTTCTTCCTTTTCTCTGCTGATCTTTTTTTCCTTTGCCAAATTTAGTCCCTCGCTTTCTAATTTACTTCCCAGACTTTATCCTCCCGCAATCCCCACAAAAGCAATTCTTTCATCTCTTCCCCATATTCCTCTGTCTCTTCGTAATTCATTAAGAGCTTCACCAGATAACGCTCTTTTTCATTTTCACCCGAAAATTCGGAAAGCTTTGGCAAAATAAATTCTTTTAATTCTTTCGGGCGAATGTCCTCGTCCGGCTTTTGCCCCGTCAGTTTGCAAAAAAGCCCGGCTCCATAATAAAACTCATAATTTCCAAGCATGACCGACGCCTGCATATTGCATTTGATCACCACGCTTTGTCTCGCTACCAATGCTACCATAATATGCTCCCCTCAATGCAGTTTATATTTTATTTTTCTATTTTAAACCCGATTTTTCGTTCCGTCAACGCCGCTTCTACTGGCCTATCTGCCGGTAAAAATACAAAAGCCCTCCCAGCGTCTTTCCGATTGCCAGCGTCGTAATCACCCATGAAAGCCCCATTTTTAAACGCATTCGACGAAACATAATAGGAAAAACATTCATAATTTCCGCAAGAGCCATAACAAGGCAGCCCACCTGAATCCCCGAAAACAATCCGTACAAAATCAGAAGCGGACTTCCTAACGGAAACATCAGACTCGGAAATACGGTGACAATGCATCCGGCGATTCCCCCGAGAATAATTGCATTTTCAAACGTCAGAATGCGGCTTGCCGTATGTCCTTTTCCGATAATCCTTGGAACAATTTTCAGAGAAACAATCAGCGCAAACGTCCCCGCCGCTACGGAAAGACCGCTGGCAAGACCGATAAACGCCAGAAATATCTGCTTAGCCAACATCCTCCTCATTCCCTCCTCTGCCCGAATTTTCAATAAACGTAGTGTCTACTTCCTCTTCGTACTGCCGCATCTGTACCTGAACAGGCGTCGGATCCGGCGTAAACTTCTTCTTGCCGAAATGATTGAAAAAGACAAGGATTCCAATTGAAATACCAATACAATAACTAATTTCCAGCTCTGTAAATCCGCTTGATTCGGCTCCCATTACCTGATAATAAAATTTTCCAAACAATTCCGTTATGCCAATGTCGTTATTAAACGACATAATCGTAAACGCGCCTCCAAAAAACACCAGGATGCATAAAACTGCCGTTTTCAGAAACTCAAGCCCTTTATTCTGAAAAGGATTTTTTTCATATTCTATGATAAAATCTCCTTCTCCCTCATTGTCAACCTCTGCATTTGGATAATCTTCATGAATCAGCTCTACAATTTTTAAAACAGAAAAAACAACCCGCTGAATCTCAGGCGTTTTTCCGGAAGCATTGTCCCGAAAAGAATAGATCTTTTTTTGCTTTAACTGACGCGCCATCGTTTCATTCGAACTGGTAATGGAAGCTATATCGCCCAAAGTCACGTTTCTGTCAGAAACAAGAACATTCTGGTCTATTTTCAAATAAATCGTTTCGTCATTCGCGCTCATACGCATTCACATCCATTCTCTGCGTCCCAATATACAAAAATACCGTCCTTTGGCCTTACTTCTTTTTGGCAGACAAGGCGATAATAACAAATGCCGGAAACCATGGCTGCAAGAATCAGCATGACCAGGCAGATTCGATATGTTTTCCGATTCATTCCGTTCACTTCCTTTCGTGTGAGTAGTATGCATCTTTTTAAAAAACTTATGCAAAACCAGTAGAAAAAAGAGAAAAATGAATTATAATAAAACAGACAAAAGCAAAAGGAGTTTTTTATGTCTGACAGTAAAGAACGATTGACGCTGGCAGTAGAAATTGCCGACCTGCTGCTGCGAAGCGGCGCTGAAATTTACCGCGTAGAAGATACGCTGCTGCATATATTAGACGCGTTTGATCTGGAAAATTTTGACGTTTACGTACTTTCCAACGGCATTTTTGCAAGCGCAAACGAAGACCGGGAAGACGCGTGCAGCATCATTCGCCACGTTCCCCTTAGCGACGTACATCTTGGAAAAATAGCCGCGTTAAACCAGCTCTCCAGAGAAATCTGCAGCCATGCGTGCGATATAAACGAAGCATGGGCGCGGCTGAACCAATGCAAAGCCATCCCCGCGCCAAAGCCCTGGGTTCAGGGACTTTCCTGCGGCGTTGGATGCGGATGCTTTACCGCCATTTTCGGAGGCGGCTTTCTCGATGCGGTTTTTACGTTTGTACTTGGCATTTTCCTGCAGTACATGCGCATGGATCACGAAGCCCGAAAAACATCGAAATTTATGACAAATATTGTTGGAAGCGCCTTTTTAACAGCCGCAAGCCTCCTGCTGTTAAATCTTGGACTTCCCGTTATGCAGGATAAAATCGTCATCGGCGGCATCGTTCCGCTGCTGCCAGGAATCGCGCTGACGACTTCTATCCGGGATTTATTCAACGGCGATTATCTGTCCGGCGCCATTCATCTGCTGGACGCGCTTCTTACCGCCATGTGCATCGCCGTAGGCGTAGGTTTTGTCATGGTTTTCTATCAGCATATACCAGGAGGGATCCGTTTATCATGATCGTACAGTTTTTGCTCGCCATGACGGCAACCGCATCGTTTGCCGTTCTCTTTGGCGTTCCGAAAGAACAGTTTTTATTCAGCTCCCTGACGGGCGCGCTGGGCTGGATCAGTTATCTGATTTTCTGCGAACTTGGATTTGGCACAGTTTTCGCTTCTTTGTTTGCAACCTTTTTTCTTACGATTATTTCACGCTTCTTTGCATCCATACGAAAAAATCCCGTAACGCTTTATCTCGTTACAGGAATTTTTACGCTTGTTCCGGGAGCCGGAATCTACTATGCTTCGTATTATTTTATTATGAATGATATGCATCTGTTCACCGCCAAGGGAATGGAAACATTTAAAATCGCAGGAGCAATTTCCATTGGAATTATTTTTGGCTTTGCAATTCCCCAGAGCATATTTCAAATCAAAAAGAAAAATCGTAAGCTATAAAATCATTTTACAAAGGAGACATTTCAATGAACAAAAGAATGGCTGGATTTGTAATTGCCGCAATTTGCTACACCGCGGCAATTGCAGGAGCGTTCTGCCTGATTGGATATAAGGCAGCTTATTACCGCATGGAACAGTCCGCGCATACGCTTATTCCGCAGACATTTTATGCCACAATTTCTGACATTCAGGATCGTACGTTTACCGTAACAGGCATGGAAGTAAACGACATAAACTTCAGAGGAGAATTTCTCTTTACGGCTGCGGAAACAACGAAAGTCACCTGGCGGCATACTGATATTTTGCCAGAGGACCTGGACGTTGGCGATTCTGTTTCCATTACCTTTACCGGAGATATTCTCGAGTCATACCCGGCGCAAATCCAGCAGGTAGAAATGATTCAATTGCTGGACGACGAAAAATAAAAGCAACTGCAATGCTTATTCTTTCAATCCGCAATACTGCTGATGTAATTCAGATATTTTTTGCTGCATCATCCGGATTAGCTCCACCGGTTCCAGCACAGCAGCGTTTTTCCCAAACGGCAATATATAATCGGCAACCCATTCCAAAGCGGCACGGTTTATTTCCATGTCGATTATCCCGCCGCCTGTTGGAAATGTTTTTAATCCGCTTGCAAGTAAACACTCACTTTCACAGCGCTTTACGCCTATATCCGTTAGTTGGATTTTTACGCGGCAATCATTTTTAACCTCTGTTTTTTCAAGATATTCCTGAATCAACGCAGGAATCGGGTATTTCCCTTTTGGACAGGGCTTTTCCTCTATGATTTCTTTGATACGGTCCACCCGGAATACTCTGATTTGATTTGCCGCTGTGCAATAGGCGGGGCAATACCAGAGTCCATTCATGGCATATAAGCCGACAGGTATCATGGTACGCGTACTTTCGGAATATGTTGACGAATATCGTATTGTTACGGCATGGCAGTTTACTGCGGCAAGAAACACGGATTGAAGCAACGGCGAATCACAATGTCTGTCCGGAGTCCAAAATACTACTTTGTTTTGAATCTGCGTGATACTGTTTTGTACGTCTAACGGCAGACAATTCAAAAATTTTTTCAGGACGGATATGGTTTCCTGTTCAAACGGCAAGTCGCGGTAATATTGCAGGGCCTGACAGGCAAAGAAAATCGCTTTTGCTTCGCTTTCCGAAAAAGCAATCGGCGGCAAAATGCGTTCTTTCAAAATATGATACCCACCCGCCGCCCCAACCTCGGAGTAAAGGGGAAACCCGGCCTGCTCCAGTTCCTGTAAGTCACGCAGTATGGTTCTTTTGGATACGGAAAATTCATTTGCCAATTCGCCTACTGTAAAATCTTTTTTTGCATTTATTGTGATCATCATTTCGATTAGCCGTTCTGCTTTTGACATTTTTAAATTCCTTTCCGAATAGTGACAGGTTTTGTCACTATTTTATGATAAGCTATCTGTATTCCAAATGCAATATGGCATGAAAAAAATTATGCGACGCCCTATGTGGGAGAAAGGAAAACATCGTATGGAACAATTGATGCACATGATGATGCTTGAGAAAAGCAAGACCTATAATAAAATGACAAAGCAGGTCGTTAT
>CATOKN010000137.1 GCA_951800425.1 uncultured Lachnospiraceae bacterium | reverse complement strand
GCTTTTCGAGATCTTCTTTGCTGACAAAGCTCTGCTGATATGGGCTCATTGCGTCGTAAACGTCTCTTGCCTTTTCAACAGCCGCCGCGTCCGCCGCCGTCACTTTATTTACATCCGGAAGCCTTGCCATCATATTGGCAAACATACTTGCCATCTGGAATGCTTCAAAGTAATCCGCATCCGCTACGGTATCCAAATCATCCAGAGAATAAAGCCCGTCGTTTACCGCCAGATAAATATCTCCGTTTTCATATAATATGTAATCTACTTTACCGCTTGCAGTCCCGTTAGGGGTATTGATAATTACGTATTTGCCTACCAGATCATTTGCCATGCTGTAGCTGACTCTGTCCGTCATATTCTGAATGGCTTCCAACTGGGAAAACGTCGCAAGCTGCGCCACGTATTCCGTATTGTCCATCGGCTCCAGCGGATCCTGATACTGCATCTGCGCTACCAGAAGCTGCAAAAACGCTTCTTTGTCAAGGCCTGACTTCTGCTTGGATGCCGCATTCGATTTGTTTGTAGAGGGCGACGTGGCTTCTGCGCTGTTGTCTACGACTTTGCCGTTCTCTACCGGTACTAAAAATGCCATATTCCATACTCCTTTCTTTTATTGCTGCGCCATGATTTCTATGCCGTCAAATCCACCTGATTGCCATTGTCCCGCATAATCTGTGCCGCAAGCTGCTCTTCTTCTGACATAAGCCCCGTCAGACCGTCCAAATCATTTAAATTCAGATTTCGCCTTGTCTGCTTGCCGGACTCTTCCATCTGTCTTTTCGCCTGTTCTTCCTGCCTTGCATTTTCTTCCAGATTCTGCTCAAATTCATGGGTTGAAACCGTTACTTCTATGGCGTCTACTTTTATGCCCTGCTGATTCAGGCTTTGCCGCAATTCCACAAGCTGTGTTTCCAGCGCTTCTTTCACGACTGTATTCTGCGTTGCAATCTGCGCGCGCACAATGCCCTCCCGCTCGGTAACATTCAGATACAATTTTCCAAGATGCTCCGGATTTAACTGCATTTCCATAGAAGACATGTTTCCGGAAACCGTTACGCGGACGTTTTTTGCAATCTGCTCGATGAAATCGACGGCATCCGCCTGATTTGCATAAGGCTGCGGCGCTTCCTGAGGCAGAATAAACTCTTCTGTCTTTATCGTCTGCTGTTCTGCAAACACAGTTCCCGCGTTCGTCATATCAGGCATAGCGTCCTTGGAATGATCCAAAAGTCCCTGTTCGCTGAAACTGCCGCCTTTTTCTGTATCTGAAGCTGTCTTTTCCGGCGATTTCACCGTTTCCAAAACTTCTCTGGCTTCTTCCTTGGTCACAGGCTCTTCTTTTGGCGAAACGACAGGCTCCTCTTTGGGCGCGGCTTCAATTGCCACTTTCTTTTCCGTGACATCTGCGGTATTTTCTTCTACAGACGGCTGCTCCTGTGGTTTCTGAACTTCCGCTTCACTTTCCACATCCGCGCCTTCCACCTGCTTCATCTGATCCCATGCTTCACAAAGCTCGTTTAACTCCTCTTTCGTAATGCCAAGCTCTGCGCACAACGCATCCGTTACGGCCGTCACCTGCTCCATAACATTCTGAAAAGCCTCGCTTGAAAACAAAGCGCCTATGTCTTCTCCCGTCAGCGCCTGTACCAAAGACGTCAGATTCTGCAAATTTCTCAGATCCAAAAAGCTCATTCCAAGGCTTTCCATCGCTTCAGCGATTTCTTCCTCAGTTACGCCAAGCTCCTCTTTTAAAATATCGCGAATTTCCTCTTCAAAGGATTCCAGAGAACCCTCTGCCTTTGTCTGCATCTCTTCCGGCGTTACTTCTTCTTTCACAGATACGTTTTTCGCCGGAGCTTTTGACGCGTCGTATGCCGTATTCGAAGAACCGCCGGCTTCCGGACGAAATTGCGTCTGACCGGAATCTGCCGATACATTTGTGTTTGGCACGCTGTTTTGCTTCATCAAATCCATAAAGCTGACGGCCAAATTCTGTTCGGACTCTTTTTCTGATAATTGCGACTTTAAATTTGCTCTTACCTGAAGAATGTTTTTTACTGCTCCCGAAATATCGGTTTTCATTTTTTCGCCTCCTTTCTTTATCAAATAAATTTATGATTCAGAGGGATTCATGATTTTGGTCAGCTTAGCCGCTGTCTCCGCATTCATTGCCCCCAGAATACTCGCGCTTGCTTCTGTGTCCATGGCTTTTAAAATCTTGGCCACCAATTTCAAATCATTTGTCATCGTATCAAAAATCGCCGCTGCCTGCTTAGGCTTCATGGAAGAATACATGGTTATATATTTTTCCAGTTCTTCATCCTTTTGCTGCTGTTCAATCACCTGCCTGTAAATTGCTTCGGCGTTGGCGGGATCGATGCTCTCATAAAAAGTCCTATATTCATTTATATCGGGCGCCTGGTCGGAAAACACAACCTCTTCATCAAATTTTTGCTTCAGTTCCTCAAAAGCCGCCTCTTTTGCCTTATACTCTTCCAACTGCTGCGACTGCGTCTTAAGCTCCTGATTCTGCTTCTGACTGTCGGCATTGGCATTCTGGGCATTGAGCAGCTCCGTCTCCAAAGCTTTAATCCTTGCAACCGCCTCATCCAGAGTGGAATATGGATATTCCGTACTCTCTTCTGTGGAAAGCGCTTCCTCCCCTTTAGCTTCCGGCAATATCCGGTTCACATAGGGAACGTCCTTTAACAACGGCCGAAGCACTGTGGAACCAAAACCGCCAACGTCCATTTTTACCAGAAGAACAAGAATCGCCATCCAGATTACAATAATGACAAGCGTAACAAAAAAAACGGCCAGACGGCTCCCGCCCTCTTCTTCGTATTCCGCGCCGTATTCCATTGCTTTTTGGATTTCCTCTGGCGAAGCGCCGGCTTTTTCCAGCTGCTTCCTCCTCTTTTCATCTCTCTTTGCCGCTTTTGCTTCCTGTTTTTCCAGCTTTGCAGCTTTCTTTGCCGCCCTTTTATCCTGTTTGCTCTCTTCCGGCATTTCATTTTCCTTTGCCATAGCTTTCTTTCACCACCTGTTATTTTTCATTCTGATGATAGGTATAACTGACCAGCTCATCGACTTCTTTCTTTTCTTCATATGCAAGTTCCATTTTAAACTCTTCAAACTTCTTTTCCCGAAGCTTCTCATAGGTCTTGCGCTCTATCATAACCTCATTCAGCTTTCGCCTGGCAAGCTCAAGCTGCTTCTCTGCCCTGTGTACGTTCATCATCTGGATGCGAATTTTTGCTTTCATGGTCTCTATCGCTTTTCTGCATACATTGATCTCTCGCACATTGATGCTTCCCTCCACAAGCTTCCTCGCCTGTTTGTCATATCCCGCTTTCTGAATCATCAAATCCTGCAAAATTTCCTGTTCCTCCTGCAGCTTGGCTGACGCCAGGCCAAAAGCAATTTTTTCCTGATTTTCAAGCTTTTGTTTAATGTCTAATACGCTTTGCAGCTTATACTGAAACTTCGCCATCCCATCTCACACACCTTAATCAGCAAAAAGGTTTTCCAACATCTGTTCTTCTTCTTCAAATCCAAATTTTTCCATCGTATCCTGCGTCAGAAACGCGTTTACGTCTTCTATTTTGGAAATTGCATAATCAATATTCTTATTGGAGCCGCGCTTATAGGCTCCGATATTAATCAAATCTTCCGCTTCCTGATAAGTTGCAAGAACATTTTTCAGCTTCCCGGCCGCGTCCTTATGCTCCTTAGTCGCAATCGAACTCATAACCCTGGAAATACTCTGCAAAATATCAATCGCCGGATAATGGTTCCTATGCACCAGCTTTCTTGACAGCATAATATGGCCGTCCAAAATGCTTCGCGCCGTATCGGTAATCGGTTCGTTAAAATCATCTCCGTCAACTAAAACCGTATAAAGTCCTGTAATGGATCCTTTCTCGGCATTTCCCGCCCGCTCCAAAAGCTTTGGCATTTCAGAATATACGCTGGGCGGATAGCCCCTCGTTACAGGAGGTTCTCCGGAGGCCAGACCAATTTCTCTTTGCGCCATGGAAAAACGCGTCAGGGAGTCCATCATCAAAAGCACGTCTTTGCCCTGATCGCGAAAATACTCCGCAATGGCCGTTGCCGTTTTTGCCGCTTTTGTACGAATCAGAGCCGGCTTATCTGAAGTCGCCACAACGACGACGGAACGCTTCATTCCCTCTTCCCCCAGATCCCGCTCCACAAATTCTCTGACTTCCCTGCCTCGCTCGCCAATCAATGCAATGACGTTAATATCCGCTCTCGTATTTCTGGCAAACATTCCCATCAACGTACTCTTACCTACGCCGGAGCCGGCAAATATCCCGATTCTCTGTCCTTTTCCTACCGTAATCAGTCCATCCACCGCTTTTACGCCTAATGGCAGCACTTCGTCAATAATTTTTCGCTTCATGGGATCGGGCGGCGCGGCTTCCACCGGATATTCCTCCGCCTGAAAAAGCCCGTCGGAATCCGTAATCCTTCCAATGCCGTCTACCAAATGTCCCAATAGCGCATCACCCGCCAAAACAGATAATGGATGCCCCGTATTTACTACAGTACATCCAACACCTAAGCCTTCCACACTTTCGTAAGGCATCAGCAGCAGACGGTTATCCCGTATCCCCACTACTTCTGCCATTACGGAAATGTCCTTATTCTTGTCTATGATGATACGGCATAAATCATTCAGTTTTGCATCCGGACCAACGGATTCAATCGTCAATCCTACAATTTTCACAACTTTTCCAAGTCTGTCAAAATACGTCCGGTCTGCCATTTTCAAATATTTGTCTAAATTATATGCCACGTTTCTCATCCTCACGAACTCAATGCTCTCAAATCTTTGATTAAATTCTCAAACTGTACATCCATGCTGCAATCAAATATTCCCGTATCTGTCTCTATCACGCATTGGTTTCCGCTTAACGACAGATCTGAAACAATCTCTAATGTCATATCATGCCCGACGCGATCCAAAATCTCGTCTCTGCGGAATTCCAGAAAAGCTTTCTGTTCTTCGCCTACGCGAATTCGAAATTCTCTGCATCCCTCAATCTCCGAAATCGCATTGCCAACCAGATAAAGTAAAATCTCTTTCTTATCCTGAAATTGTATATGAAATACCTTTTCCACAACCGTCAATATCACGTCCAAAAGCTTCGGTTCAAGCTCATGCATTTCTCTCTCATAATCTTCATTCAGCTTTTGGCTCTGACGTTTCAGATCTTCATGTTTCTGATTATACTCTGCCTCCAGGTCATCTTTTATCTGTTGCAAACCGTCTTCGTAGCCTTTTTTACGGCCCTCTTCTCTGGCTTCTGCCAGAATTTCTTCCGAACGCTTTTTTGCATTTCCAATCAATGCGCTGGCCTCTTCTCTGGCGCGGTTTCGCATTTGTTCCGCTTCTGCTTTTGCTTTCTCCAAAACTTCCTGCGGATCTTCCAGCTTTACCTCCTGAACAACGTCGCCAAGTCCTGTAAACCCGCTTTCATCCGCAGCTTTTGCAGTTCTCTGAAGTCTCGCCAGTTTTTCAAGCTTCTGCTCTACCACGGCGTTATAGTCCATCATGCGCACATTCTGTTCGGGAATCACTGTGTTGTATTGTTTAAACAGATTAGACAACGATCTCGTCACCTCCGCCTCTGGAAATTACAATTTCACCAGAGTCTTCCAGCTTGCGGATTACGCCAACAATCTTCTGTTGTGCTTCTTCCACATCTTTCATACGTACCGGACCCA
>CATOKN010000136.1 GCA_951800425.1 uncultured Lachnospiraceae bacterium | reverse complement strand
TAGCAATGACGCAATGAAAACGTCAGAGGAAACTCCGATTTATTAAAATGCCGGAACAGATTTGTGTTTCATGTTCCGGCATTTCATTCCTGTATTTATTCTGCTTTATAATCCACCCAGCGCATTTCCATCGGCTGTAATTCAAGTTTCTCGGCCAGTTTGCCATTTACGTAAAGATCGGTGTTCTTTGCCTCTTTTGAATTGTTGATGACCGCGATTTTTCCGGTCTTTTCAAATACGGCAAGCTCCGTATCCACGTCTGTAACGTAGAATTTCTTCATCTCTTCTTCCATGCCCGCAGCGTAGTAAATCGCGCGCATCAGAATACGGCAGTTCTGAGGAGAATATGGCAGTCCGGCGAAATATACGCCGTGACCTTTTCCATAATCGTTTACGACAAGCTGGCTGTATTCGCCGTCCATGCTAAGGATCTGATAATTCTCTCCCTGTGCGTAAACTCTGGTCATGCCTTCGCCAAAGTCAATGTCTCCCTCAATGTCTTCTAAGATAAAATGGTTTGGATTTAATTCGTTGTACTTGTCCGTACTTAAGGAATACATCATTTCGCGATCCGCTCCCAGCACGTCGCTAAGCTGGAAATAGCGTCCTTCAAACTGATATGCCGTCGGCTCTCCGACTCCGATGAAGCCGCCGCCGTTGTCTACAAATTCGCGGATCTTCGTTACGACTTCCGCGTCAATCCAGTTCTCTCCGCCGCTGAACGCCGTCTCGGCATCACCAAAATTGATGATAACTTTTATATCGTCGGAAATTCCGTTTTTAATATCGTCAAAGCTGATAAATTCCACATCAAACGGCATGCCGCTCAAGCACTCCAATACGCCGTTATAGGAATAAATCTCTCTGTGCCAGATGGAATGATGCACCTGATAAGACATCCATCCGCGAAGCGGGCCCCACGCGCTTAATACAGCAACTTTAAACGGAGCCGTATACGCGCTTACGCCCTGCATATTTTCATGAATCAGACGGAACTCTCCGACTACAAATTTGATGGCGTCGATAAATCCGTCCCACTGTGCGGCCAGTTTTAAATATCCGCCGTATCCGATTCTGTCTAACGGAGAACGCAGAATGGAGCGTCTTACTTTTAACCAGTTCTCTTTTGCTTCTCCAATCGGGTCGCCACCCTCGCAGAATACATCCGGGAAGAAATACGGCAAAAGCCTTCCTTCCGTATACTTCACGCCCTTGATGTCGGAAACCATACGCATCGTCACGCCGTCGCCTACGGAACCAACTACGGCGTCCAGTCCGATATTGGCAAAATACTTGCCGAACGGCTCGGTGCCGATCCAGTGGTCGCCTACAAACATCATCGCTTCTTTTCCATAGGAATGCACGATGTCTACAATCTCTTTTGCCAGCTTGCTGACTTCAATCTGCTGAAATTCGATGTAATCTCTGAATTCTTTGCTTGGCACGCGGAAAATGGAATTGTGGTACCCCTGATCCACAATAAATTCCGGACGGAATTTATAACCGGCCCATTTCTCAAACTGCTCTAATATATAAGGGCTTACGCTTGCGCTGTAGCCAAACCAGTCTACGAATTTCTCCCGTTTCTGATCGTCAAACGTCAAAGTAAACTGATGGAAAAATGTCGTAAATCTTACCACATTAATCTCCGGATTGTCTTCACACCATTTTTTGAGCTTTTCTTTGACGTGCTGCTGCGTTTTTGGCAAGCGTACGTCAAACGTAATCTGGTGCGGCGCGTCTTTCCAGTCGTTTGTGATGAAATTGAACATATGCACCGGATCCCAGATTAAAAACGCAAGAAAGCTTACCGTATATTGATGATAGGGAATCGTCTGAATCTCCACTTCTCCTGTCGCCTCGTCATACTCCCATTGATCCGTCGGCACGACTTCTCCTGTCGTACGGTCAATGACTTCCCACCAGCGCTTTGGATCGTGAATCGTATTGACTTTCAACTGCTCTGTGTGGAATCCTTTCATCAGCTCAATTCTAAGCGTCTTTCCACGGGCAGTCACGCGGTCGCTGATCAGATACTCCTGCTGCACTTCATCTGGATTTGCCTCTGCCCACTCGTTGTCCTTTCTCGTTGTATAATAAGTTGCATATTTCTTTGCATCCTGAGAAAGAAGCTCATCCGGAAACGTCGTTCCATCGCAGTCTCTCAGTGCGTCTGCGCCTAACAGCTCTTTTAACCGTATCGTCTCATCTACCATATCCACATCAGTCGGCAGAGTCAGTCTTCCCTTTTGTTCCATAAAATCCTCCTGTTTCTTAAAATCCTTACTTACGATGCCCATCCACTCATCCGGTGGCTGTCATGCCTTTTAGCTTTGTAAGCTCTAGTATATCTGTCTAAGAAGTCAATTGCAAGTCTTTTTTTCGTTATGAATTATTACATTCCTGTTCTATATAAAAAACCAGACAGTTGTCTAATTTATTCAATTTTTTCCAAAGTTAGGATTGTGAATTTTTAAAAATGTACTATAATATAAATATCACACTAAACAAGGAGGACGATTATTATGCAACTGATTCAGGCAAAAGACTATGACGACATGAGCCGCAAAGCGGCGAATATTATTTCCGCGCAGGTGATTTTAAAACCAGACTGCGTACTTGGTCTGGCAACCGGATCTACGCCGCTTGGCACTTACGGAAATCTGATTGAATGGTATAAAAAAGGAGATTTGGACTTTTCAAAAGTTTCCTCCGTCAATCTTGACGAATACAGAGGCCTTCCGGCTGATAACGATCAAAGCTACCGGTATTTTATGAAAACAAATTTATTTGATCAGGTCAACATCGACCAGAGCAAAACCTATGTTCCGGACGGCATGGAACCGGACAGCGATACGGCATGCCGCAATCACGACAACATTATCAAAGAAATGGGCGGCATTGATCTGCAGCTCTTAGGACTTGGCTTAAACGGGCACATCGGATTCAATGAACCGGCGTCCGAATTCCCCAAAGGAACGCACTGCGTAGACCTGACGCAAAGCACCATCGAAGCGAATTCCAGATTCTTCGCATCCATTGACGACGTTCCGACACAGGCCTACACCATGGGCATCCAGTCCATTATGCTGGCAAAGAAAATCTTAATCATTGCAAGCGGCGCCAACAAAGCGGAAATCATTGCAAAAGCCTTTTTAGGACCTGTTACCCCGGAAGTTCCGGCTTCTATTTTACAGATGCATCCGGACGTTACCCTGGTAGCCGATGAAGCCGCTTTATCCGTTTATCTGAAACAGAAAAGTGAAATGGAGGGCTAATCTATGATTATCAAAAACGCTCTTGTATTTACGGATGACTGCAAATTTGCAGAAAAAGACGTCTATATCGACGGAGAGCGTATCGCCGATACGGCTTCGGATTCTGAAGTGATTGATGCAAAAGGCTGCTACGTGATCCCTGGACTGATCGACATTCATTTCCACGGCTGCGTGGGACATGATTTCTGCGACGCCACACAGGAAGCGCTTACCGCCATGGCAGAATATGAATTGAAGAACGGCGTAACCTCCATCTGTCCGGCTTCCATGACTCTTTCCGAAGAAGACCTCGTGCATATCTGCGCAAATGCCAAAGATTACCGCGACGCATGGAAACCGGGTAAAACTTCCAGACTCTGCGGCATCAATCTGGAAGGTCCTTTTATTGCCATGAACAAAAAAGGCGCGCAGAATCCAAAATATGTGACTCCTCCCAATGCGGACATGTTTCAGCATTGGATTGACGCCGGAGACGGTCTGGTAAAACTGACTACGATTGCACCGGAAACAGAAGGCGCTATGGAATTCATCCGAAAGTTCTCCAAAGAAGTACGGATTTCCATCGGACATACGGACTGTGATTACGATACGGCAAGAGAAGCTTTTCTTGCCGGCGCAAGCCATATCACGCATCTGTTTAACGCCATGCCTCCGTTTACGCACAGAAAGCCGGCTTTGATCGGCGCAGGTTTCGATACCAAAAAAGTTACGCCGGAAATCATCTGCGACGGCATCCACATCAATCCGTCTTCCGTTCGCACCGCATTCGCAATATTTGGCGACGACCGCCTGATTTTCATCAGCGACAGCATGATGGCGACCGGAATGGAAAACGGAGACTACTCTCTCGGCGGACTGGCCGTAAAAGTAACGGGACGCCTTGCCACATTAGAAGACGGAACGATTGCGGGTTCCGCCACAAATCTGATGGACTGCTTAAGAACGGCCGTACAGACCATGGAAATTCCTCTGGAAAGCGCCATAAAATGCGCAACCATCAATCCGGCCAAAGCAATCGGCGAAGACAAAGAATATGGAAGCATCCAAGTCGGAAAATACGCCGATCTTGTATTGCTTGACAAAGAAAGCCTCGCTTTAAAAAATGTCATTTCACACGGAATCGTCATTGCATAAAAAATAATAAACCAGAAAAACAGACGGCCACCCAAAGTTTTGGGCTCCGTCTGTTTTTCTGACTTTTTTAAATTACACTTCCCATTTTTCTTAAGAAATTATGAATATCTCCACTTTCCTTGACACCGCATATCATGAGTCTTACACTAAAATCAACAACAGAAAATAAGGAGTGATTTCGTTATGAAACCCATACAAAAAACATCTGCAAAGCTTCTGCTCTTCTGCGGCTTACTTTTGCTTTTTAGCTTCCCTGTCCATACTTCGGCAGCCACGCGCCCGCTGAAAATACAGGGATTGAAAAGCGGCGTCACAACCAAAAGCAGCATCAATCTCTCCTGGACAGGCCAGTTCAATGTCTCCGGTTATCAAATCTACCGCTCTTACGCATATGACGGCAAATACAAAAAATTAAAGGACGTCTCCCCTGAAATGAACGCATTCTGCAACAGAAAGCTTTCTGCGGGCAGAGAATATTATTACAAAGTAAGAGCTTATACTATCACCGACAACAACATTATCTATGGAAAATTTTCCAAAATAAAAAAAGCGCGTACTAAAATGCCTTTTCCACAGAAAGCCGTCATTCGCATACGGGCAAACATCAGAAAGAATGCCGGGACAAATCATCCGATTCTTGCTACGGCAGACGCCAATACCCCCGTATCCGTTATCTGCTTTACTCAGGATAAATCTGGAAACGCCTGGTGCTATGTCTCATGCAAAATCAACAACCGTACCATAAAAGGCTATATCTCCCAAAACCTCCTGCAAACCCAGCAGAAAGTCGCGAAACAATACGGCCAGGTGACTGCGTTCCGGCTAAACGTCCGTACCGGTCCCAGCACGAGCAATCCTGTTATCGCTTCATTAAATCATGGACAAAAAGTCACCATTTTGGATCAGTCAAAATCGTTGGACGACGGATCCGTCTGGTATCTGATTTCGTTTAAGCAAAATGGAAAAACCAGAAAAGGATATGCGTCATCCAAATATATTAAGCTCATTTGACATAAAATTTCAGACCTGCCCGATCCTCTATGGGGGGGGCAGGTCTTCTGACATTTTCCGTAATGCAAAAATACAGTCGAATTTACATTTCCTAACTCATTTTCGAAAAAACATCTTTCGGCTGCAAACGAACTACCGGAACAACAGACACTCCCGTTGACAGGAAAAGAATAAGAAAGCCAACTCCGGCGACTTTTGCAGTTTCCGGCGCGCCAATGCGAATTTCAAACTCAAAATCGTCTCTGATCTCTTTCTCCAAAGCAGCTTCTGCTTCCTCATTTTTCAAAAAAGATTCTTCAATTATCTGTTCTGCCAGGCCCGACGCGGCTGTGGAAATAC
>CATOKN010000135.1 GCA_951800425.1 uncultured Lachnospiraceae bacterium | reverse complement strand
CATCTTGACAACGCCACTATACGACGGTATAATAAATTATACAATTGTATAACAAGGAGGAATTAATCCATGGGAAATACTCTGAAAAAGCTGGGAGAAGCGGAACTGGAAATTATGCAAGTTATTTGGGACAGCGACTCTCCTGTTACTTCAAATTATATTTTAAAGGAATTGCAGGGACGACGGAAATGGCAGCTTTCCACGTTAATGACGTCTTTAAAAAGACTTGGCGATAAAGGATTTATCCAATGCGACCGTTCCACAGGAAACAATCTGTATACTTCGATTATTCCGGAATCCGAATATAAGGCCGGAGCAAGCAAACATTTTCTCGAAAAGCTATATAATAATTCCATACGGAATATGATCGCTACGCTATATAGCAACCGGGAGATTCAAAACTCTGATATTGAAGAACTCAGAAATTTTTTGGATGAATTGGAGGAGGAATGATGGCAAATATATTATTATCCTTTTTAGGAATTTCAGTTTCTATCGGATTGATTGTCATTGTATTAATTTTACTGACGCCATTTTTAAATAAAAGGTATGCCGCGAAATGGAAATATCTGATTTGGATCTTTCTTTCCGTTCGTCTGCTGATTCCTTTGAGCGGAGCGAGCGGACAATTCATAATGAACCTGCCGTCGCAAGTAAAGCATCAGAATGCGCCTGAAACCAAAGAAACTTTCGCAGACGCTAAAACTGACGCGGCAATGCCAGACAGGCGGATTGTTTTTGAAATACCGACGCAAATGACTTCTCCGATTACAGCGCCGGCCGGAAATCAAAGTACAGGCATTACCATTCTGGACGTCATAGCTCTGATTTGGATCATTGGCTGCCTGACTTACTTATCCTTACATTTCATCAGCTATTTTCATTACAAACGACAGTTGATGAGAAAAGGCAGACCCATCAAAGACGCGCATATTTTGAACCAAATATCTGAGCTAAAGCAGACATTACGAATCCGGGGCTTTATACGGGCAATCGAATATAGCGAAGCCGACAGCCCTATGGTATTAGGCTTTTTTCGACCTGTTTTGGTTTTGCCACAAGAGCAATACAGCTCCGGGGAACTGTTTTTCATTTTAAAACATGAGCTGATTCATTTCAAACGGAAAGACGTATATCTGAAACTGCTTTTTGTAACGGCAAACGCTGTTCACTGGTTTAATCCTCTTATCTGGATTATGCAAAAAGAAGCTGTGATTGATATGGAACTCTCCTGCGATGAAAAAGTGACGCAAGGCGCAAGCTATGCCATACGGAAAGCATATACGGAAACATTGATGTCTATGCTCCATAAGCATTGTGCCAAAAAGACCCTTTTATCCACGCAATTTTATGGAGGTATTAAGATTATGAAAAAACGATTTAAAAATATTTTAATAAAAACCGGAAAGAAAAATGGAATTTCTATATTCCTATGCGCAGTCATTCTGACGCTCAGTTTTGGAACGATGATCGGCTGTTCCATGCAAAAAGAGACTGACAAAAAAGAAACTGCGAAAAACGAAATTACCCAAAATACGCTTGCGCCCATACCGGCTGCACAAGCCTCTGTGAAAGACAACGCGCCAAAAAATACAACTATGCTTACGTTCTCAAAAGAGGGGATCGAGGAGCAAAAACAGGCTGTGCTTGCAGTCGGGAACGGATATTCCATCTACTTTCCGGAAAATGAATGGCAGCAATCCGATTCTGATCTGTGGACAGCAAACGTCAATCAGCAGGTTTGTCTCCGGATTGAGCATTTTGAAAACAATTCCATAGATTCTGTAGGGCAGAAATTGGAAGACGATGGTTATGTAACCGCACAGGACGGGCTGAAACAGAAACAGGACGGTGATTTGATTTATCATGCCATACTGAAAGAATTTGAAAACGACGTATGGGGAATATTCTATTCGTATCCGACAGAAGCTATGGAGGGCTTTGGACGGGAGCTTCCCATTATTGCAGATACGTTTGCGTTATCCACCGGAACAAACGATGCAAAAGGCAGCAATCCGGACGAATATCTGTTGGATGAAGACTGCCGGGAAATTAAAAATGTCGTGCATGCATTTGCATCCGCATACTTTGACGGCAATGCCGACGCCATGCAGCAATTTCTCACAAACACATACGATGGGGAAATTGATACCTATAAAAGCACGGGTACGGTTCGTGACTTAACACTGAAAGGATTATCGGATACGGACACGAAAAAAATAGAAAATGAAAGCTATGTTGTTTCCCTGGAATTTCGGGACAGCAACTATGAGGATATGTTTCTGTATCTGACATGCGTGCTTTCCAAACAGGAAAATAACTGGAAAATACAGTCTTATGGCGTAGATGGATAAAAAATTTTCTCCGATTTGAATGAATTCTCCGGTTTGAATCGTATTAAGAATGAAACACTACAATCTTTTCAAACGGAGGCTATGAATGATGAAAACAAAAAAAATCTTTACAGGCGTTGCAGCGGCGGCTCTGGTCCTTACACTTGGCGCGGTAAGCTTTTCTGCGGCAGAAACCGTAAAAGGCAGATTTTTTACAGACCCTGACGGCGACGGCATTTGTGATTTCTCCGGTAGGGGCTGCGCGTTTGCCGACGAAGACGGCGATGGAATCTGCGACTTTTACAATGGACAAATTGGTTCCGGGGCAAACCAGGGGCAAAATTTTGCAGATGACAACAACGACGGCATATGCGATAATTATAGTCAGAACAGATGCGGCGGCTTTGGAAGAGGCTGCGGCAACGGAGGCTATGGCAGACGGGGACGCTGCGGAAGATAAACAGGAGCGCTTATGCGAAGTGAAGAGGAAGCAAACAGAGCAATCGAACAATATTCCGATATGGTTCGGCGAATTTGCGCCATACATTTGAAAAATTACCACGATACGCAGGACATATTTCAAACGGTATTTTTGAAATATGTCCTAAGTTCCGTTGTTTTTGAAAATGAAGCGCATGAAAAAGCATGGCTCATCCGCGTCACGACAAACGCCTGTAAGGATTTGCTGAAAAGTTTCTTTCGCACCCACGTCATTTCCATGCAGGAAGTAAGCGAGCAGACCGCCGCGCTGCCGGAAGAGCATTCGGAAGTTCTGAATGCCGTGCGCTCGCTGCCTCCTAAATACAGGGATGTGGTGTATCTCCATTTTTACGAGGGCTATACGGCTCCGGAAATCGGAAAGATTCTGGGCAAAAATGCGAATACGGTCTATACGCATCTGACGCGTTCCAAAAAAATTTTGCGGGAGAAGCTGGGAGGTGACGGTTATGAATGACAGGCTGAGAGAAACCTTTGACCATATCCATGCGGAAGAAGATTTAAAAGCAAATACCAAAAAATTTCTTGCTAAAAAAACAAATCCATACCGGACAGACGCTCGCCCGGGCTATCGGCGCATGCTTCCTGTTTTTGCATGCTTTGTGTTTCTGCTGGTTGGTTTTTTCGGACATCGGTTTTATTTTACAAAAACATCCATCATCAGCATTGACATTAACCCGTCGCTGGAATTAGACGTAAACCGCTTTGATAAAGTCATTGCCATTCGCCATTATAACGACGACGGGCAAAAGCTTTTGGAAAACCTTTACGTACAATTTATGGATTATTCGAAAGCCATCGATCAGATTATGCAGACGAAACGTATTGCCGCCTGTCTCGATGCGGATGAAATGCTGTTTATCTCCGTGACCGGGCAAAACGAACAGAAAAACGAAGAAATGCTTGCAAAAATTGAAACCTGCATGCATGGCAAAAACCACGTCTGCCGTCTGGCGGGCAATTTTGACGAAGCAAAAAAAGCCCATGCCGCCGGATTATCCGTCGGAAAATACCGGGCGTTTCTGGAATTGCAAAAAGTGCGGCCCGATCTTACGGTAGAAGACGTCAAAGGCCTTTGTATGCGCCAGATTCAGGATCTCATCGAACATCCCGCGCAGGACGTTCCTCTCGACAAAGACGCGAAATGCAGCGGAACCGGACACGGACATGGACGCAGACACGGCGACAATGACCAGGGCGACGCATGCGAAAGCTCCTCCGAAGCGTCTGCCGAAGAGACTTTAACCATTCCTCAAATCAAAGAAACCGACTGGTCCGCTTATTTTGGAAGCTTAAACGGAGCGGCCGTCATTTATGACGCGAAAAACAGACAATATCTGATTCACAATCAAGCTCTGGCCACAACGCGAAGATCGCCATGTTCCACATTCAAAATCATTTCATCGCTGATTGCCATAGAACATGGCGTCCTTGTACCGGAATCGTCCACGCGGACCTGGAGCAAAGAGACATTCTGGAACGAAAACTGGAACCGCGACACAGATTTCTACCAGGCGTTTTGCGATTCATGCGTCTGGTATTTCCGGGAAGTGATTGATGAAACGGGAAAAGAAACCATACAAAAAGAACTGGAACGCCTCTCTTATGGCAACTGTGACATCTCCGACTGGGAGGGTCGCCGAAACACCAATAACAACAACCAGGCTTTGACCGGATTTTGGATTGAATCGTCGCTGCTCATTTCCCCAAAAGAACAGACCGACGTCATGGAGCGCATCTTTGGGGACGCTTCCGTTTATTCCGAACAGACCATAAACGCCCTGAAACAGGCCATGCTTCTGACCGGGTCAAACGACGCCGCTTTTCCCATTTATGGAAAAACAGGCATGGGAAAAGCGAACGGCGTTCTGGTCGACGCATGGTATACCGGATTTGCCGAACAGACCGGAGGCAATCTCTATTTTTGCGTCTATCTGGGCCAATCCGAAGATGAAAGCGCATCCAGCGCAACGGCAAAGGATATTGCAGTCCGGCTTATGTCGGATCTGTTTTAGGTTTCCTCACAGAAAATCACCTGTTCTGTGTATTTCCTCTCCATATCGTGTCGGATTTTCCGGTGTTCCACCGTTTCAAACAGAATGGAAAAATCATAGTCATCCGGATAGAGTTTTTCTGCCGCTACATGAAGCTTGACTCTTTTCTGATTGATCCAGATTTTTTTCCCGGGCAGCTGCACCCTCAGCACGCCTTTTTCATTGACCGGCCCGCATACTATGCCAATCTTTTTTTCCGGATAGACAAACACGCAATCTCCGATTCGGAACGCTTCTTTCTGACTGGCAGTTGTATGCGGCTTTTTGGTTTTTAAAATTTTTCTCCGGTATGTTTTTTCCAATTCCTCATTTTTTGTCAAAAACGAATAACGTCCGACGGCTTCTTCTCCGTACGCCGCCCGGATTGCTGTCTTTAACATTTCATTTGGCATCCCGAGCTTATCTGCAATATAAAACGCGCAGCTCTCTCCCGCTTCTCCAATGACCAGCCGATACGTCGGCTGAAGCGTTTCTTTTTCAAACGTCATTCTGGCATTTAAAATGCCGTCTGTTTTCTTTGCGTACTCTTTGATTTCAGGATAATGCGTCGTGACCAGAAAAATCGCGCCGCTTCTGCGCAGCTCCTCCAAAACGGAAACTGCAATGCCCATACCCTCGGCCGGGTCGGTTCCGGATCCAAGTTCGTCTAAAATCACAAGGCTCTCATCATTCGCTTCCCGCAATACCTGCAGCACGTTTTTCATATGCGCGGAAAACGTAGATAAATTTTCGGAGAGGTTTTGCCCGTCTCCTATGTCGCAAAGATAGGAACTGTTCATGCAGACATCCGCTTCTTTGCACGTAACATGCAGCCCGCACTGCGCCATCAGGCAGCTTAGCATCACGGTTTTAATCGCAACTGTTTTTCCTCCGGTATTTGGCCCGGTAATGACAAT
>CATOKN010000134.1 GCA_951800425.1 uncultured Lachnospiraceae bacterium | reverse complement strand
GCGGAAATAGAGAAAACGGCTCAGGATCTGAAAGAAGCGCAGGATACGAAAGCATGGCAGTATGAGAGTATGAAGCAGCGTATCCGGTATATTTATGAAAATGGCGGCATAGATTTTATATCCGTATTTTTAGGCAGCGATTCTTTGGCGGATTTTTTGAATCGGGCGGAATATGTAGAAGAGATCAATCGTTACGACAGGCAGATGCTATCGAATTATGAAGAGACCTGTAAGAAGATTGCGCAGAAAGAACAGGATTTGCAGACGGAAGAAACAGAGCTGACGAAGATGCAGGACGGCATGGAACAGAAAGAAAAAGAGGTAGAGGGCCTGATTGCAAAGACGCAGGATGGCATTTTGGCGAAGCAGAATGAAATCTCCGACGCAAAAAAGACAGTGGAAGCATACGAATCGCAAATTGCCAAAATGAAAGCATACGAAGAAGAGCTGGAGCGAAAAAAAGAAGAAGAAGCCAGAAAGAGGGCCGCGGAGCAGAAAAAAGCAGCCGAACAGCAGAAAAAGGCGGAGGAGCAAAAAAAGAAGCAGGGCGATTCCGCTTCTTCTTCCGGCGGCGGAACGGTTTCGTCAAATGCGAGCGATTTGGCAATGCTTGCGGCTCTGGTGGAATGCGAAGCCGGAGGAGAAAGTTACGAGGGGCAGTGGGCGGTGGCCAGCGTTGTAGTCAATCGCGTAAGAAGCGGCAGTTTTCCCAATACGGTTTCCGGCGTCATTTATCAGGGGGGCCAGTTTTCTCCGGTGGCCAGCGGACGCTTTGCCGTCGTTCTGGCAAAAGGGGCCGCGTCAAGCTGTACGAAGGCGGCCAGCGCGGCGCTTTCCGGCAGCACCAACGTCGGTTTTCTATATTTTTGCAGGGCGTCTTCCGGCGTAGAAGGCACAGTAATTGGAAACCATGTTTTTTATTAAAAAGAAAAAAGCATAATGGATCGGCAGACAGGATAAAATACAGAAAATCAGGAGAGTTGGCGTATGGATGGAATGGACAGGGAGTATGAATTAAGACAGTACGTACTGACGTTGCTGAATGTTCAGGATGTCAGAGTTGCAGACGAAATTGTGAAATTTATGGATGAAATGCCAGGCGGGTTTTTGATTTATCAGGCAGACGGCAGTGAGAAAATCATATATGCAAACAAAGCTCTGATCCGGATTTTTCAGTGTGAAAGCCTGTCAGAGTTTCTTGAGCTGACCAAAAATTCATTTCGGGGGATGGTTCATCCGGATGATTTAGAGGAAGTGGAGGACACCATCTTAAAACAGATTGCCGACAGTCAGTACGATTTGGATTATGTAGAATACCGCATCATACGTAAGGACGGAGAAGTCCGCTGGATTGAAGATTATGGGCACTTTATACGCAGCAAATCTTCCGGTGATTTTTTCTACGTTTTTTTGAGTGATGCGACGGATAAAATTACGCGTCAGCTGACGGAAAAGGCCGCGTTAATCAGCGAGAAAAAGAGGCATGAGCAAAAAATACAGACCCTGATGAAAGAATATGATAAAGAAAGGAAAATTATCAGCCAGGAGCATTTAAGGCGCCTGGAGGTCATTGAGGGACTCAGCGTAAATTATGAGACGATCCTTTATGCGGATCTGGATTCAGATAAAATTCTGCCGTATCGCTTAAGCTGCCGGACGGAACGTCAGTTTAAGAAGAGATTTGAAACGCGCGGCTTTATCTGGTATGTGACCGACTATGTCAACACATGGGTTCATCCGGAAGATCGGGACATTATGCTCAAAGCCACCAGCATTAAATATATTCGCCAGAAGCTGCTGGAGTATAAAACCTATTACATCAATTATCGTGTAATAAACGGCAGCGAAATACAGTATTTGCAGCTTCGCGTAGTAAATGTGGGAAGCCGGGATCACATTTCACAGATTGTTATGGGATACCGGAAAGTAGACGAGGAAATTCGCCGGGAAATGGAACAAAACCAGGTGCTTGAAGAGGCGTTAAACAATGCAAACCTGGCTATTATCGCAAAAAATTCATTTCTGTCTAATATGTCGCACGATATGAGAACGCCATTAAATGCAATATTTGGTTTTACTTCTCTTGCCAAAATGCATATGGGGGATAATTCGGCGATTACAAATTACCTCAACAAAATCGAAGCGTCGGGCAGACAGCTTTTGGACTTGATTGACAAGGTTTTGAAAATATCCTGGGCTGAGACTAACAATATGCAGATTGCGGAAGAAGAGTGCAGCCTGACGGAAATCATTCAGGATGTTTATCAGGGCATGCTTTTGAAAGCGTCGGAAAAAAACATTGCCCTGTCTGTAAATTTTGAAAATTTAAAGCACAGCGAAGTTTGCGGAGACGCCGGAAAGTTAAGCCAGATACTTTTATATCTTGCGGAAAATGCCGTGACTTATACAAAGAACGACGGCAGAGTAGAACTGTGCATAAAAGAACTGGAAGCATCCGCCAACGACTATATCGTATATCAGTTTATGATAAAAGATACGGGAATTGGAATCAACGAGGATTTTCTGGAAAACATATTTGAGCCGTTTGAACGGGAGAAGAATACGACGTTCAGCGGAATTCACGGCACAGGACTCGGGCTTACGATCGCAAGAAGCATTGTGGAAATGATGGGTGGAAAAATAGAGGTGGACAGCGAGGTTGGGCGTGGCAGCACATTTACGGTTACGCTTCGTCTGCGCGTCTGCAACCGGATGAATGAAGAATTTTCCGAAAGAGACGGCATGGCGGATATTTTTCAGAATCAGAAAGTCCTTCTGGTGGAAGACAATGAGATCAATCTGGAAATTGAGACGGAAATTTTAAAAGAAATCGGATTTCTTGTGGAGACCGCCGAAAACGGCAGCATAGCCGTTGAGAAAGTAAAAAATTCTAAGCCCGGAGAATTTCAATTGATCCTGATGGATATTCAGATGCCTGTCATGGACGGAAGGCAGGCGGCGGAAGCCATCCGCAGTCTGAACGATCCGCAGTTGTCCCGTATTCCGATTATTGCTCTGTCGGCCGACGCATATGAAAGCGATAAGAGGATGTCGATGGAAAGCGGCATGGACGATCATCTTCCAAAGCCGGTGGACGTGCCGCTGTTGTTAGAAGCGATTGGGAGAGTGCTGAAGAAAGAAGGAAATGAAAAAGAAAAATATTGACAGATTAAAATTCATGTGTTATATTGTATGAGTTGTGAAAAGCAAGCAGAGTATCCACTCTCACCTAAGCGCAATGACGCGACTTATGGTTTATTATCGTTCGGCAATGTCTTTTGTTATTGCGGCATTTTATTGTGGATAGTCTTTCTATCCACTTTTTTGTGTCAGGAAAGATTGCCGATGGCATTTTTGCGTATCGCAGGAAATTATTTATTTTGGAGGTGTACGACCATTAGCGAATTAATGATTAATGAACAGATCAGAGACAGAGAAGTACGTTTGATCGGAGTAAACGGAGAACAACTTGGCATTATGCCGGCGCGGGACGCAATGAAGCTGGCAGAGGAAGCGGAGCTTGATTTGGTTAAGATAGCTCCTACTGCAAAACCGCCTGTATGCAAAATTATTGATTATGGAAAGTACAGGTATGAGTTGGCAAGAAAAGAGAAAGAAGCTAAGAAAAAGCAGAAAGTTGTTGAGATTAAGGAAATTCGCATGTCGCCCAATATCGAATCCAATGATTTGAATACCAAAATGAATGCGGCCAAAAAATTCCTTGAAAAAGGTAACAAAGTGAAAGTCACGCTGCGTTTTCGCGGTCGTGAAATGGCTCATATGCAAAGCAGCAGACATATCTTGGATGATTTTGCGAAAAGCCTTGCAGATGCAGCGGTTATAGAAAAAGCTCCAAAAGTTGAGGGCAGAAGCATCAGCATGGTGCTTTCAGAGAAAAAACAGTAATTAAGGAGGAAATACAATATGCCAAAAATGAGAACAAAAAGAGCGGCAGCAAAGCGTTTCAAAACTACAGGAACAGGAAAGCTGAAAAGAAACAAGGCTTATAAAAGCCATATTTTAACAAAGAAAAGTCCAAAGAGAAAGAGAAATCTCAGAAAAGCTACGATTACGGATGAAACGAACGCTAAGGTTATGAAGAAGATTTTACCATACTTATAGGAATCAGTCAGATAGGAGGAACAAAACATGGCAAGAATAAAAGGCGGCTTAAATGCCAGAAAAAAACATAACAGAGTGCTGAAGCTGGCAAAGGGTTACAGAGGTGCCAGATCCAAACAGTACAGAGTGGCGAAGCAATCCGTTATGAGAGCTTTGGCAAGTTCTTATGCTGGAAGAAAAGAGAGAAAAAGACAGTTTCGTCGTTTGTGGATTGCCCGTATTAATGCGGCTGCCAGAATGAATGGCGTTTCTTACAGCCAGTTTATGCACGGTCTGAAATTGGCGGGCGTGGATATGAACCGTAAAATGCTGGCAGAGATGGCGGTAAATGATGCGCAAGGCTTTGCAACGCTGGCAGAGCTTGCAAAGAGCAAGTTAAATTAATGATAGTTTAAACTAAGACAGGCTCCCGGATATTCCGGGAGTTTTTGCTTTTTAGAAAATGATTTTTCAGATGGAATCACGCTAAAAATTAGCCCCGAAATCCTTGCAAAGAAGCGGAAAATATGGTACTGTTAATAAGAACAGGCGAGGGCGCTGGCACGCTTATATTTGGCCGGATATTTACAGCGGTATAAGGGCGTCAGACGCGCTGCTTCGAAATAAAATATGGATAAGGAGACGAGAAAATGGCAAAAAAAGTAGTTTTAGCAGGTGCATGCCGTACAGCAATCGGAAAAATGGGCGGAGCATTGAGCAACACCCCGGCGGCTGATTTGGGCGCAATCGTTATCAAGGAAGCTTTGAATCGGGCTGGTGTGAAACCGGAACAGGTGGACGAAGTAATGATGGGATGTGTAATCCAGGCTGCACAGGGACAGAACGTAGCGCGTCAGGCATCCATCAAAGCAGGCCTGCCGATTGAAGTTCCGGCATTTACCCTGAACGTAGTATGCGGTTCCGGCTTAAAGTGCGTTAATGAAGCTGCAAGCTTAATTATGTCAGGACAGGCTGACATCGTTGTTGCGGGAGGTATGGAGAATATGTCCATGGCGCCATATGCAATGACAAAAGCTCGTTTTGGATACCGTATGAACAATGCGACGATCATTGATACCATGGTAAACGATGCGCTGACAGACGCATTTAACCATTACCACATGATGATCACAGCAGAAAACGTATGTGATAAATATGGACTTACCCGTGAAGAATTAGACGAGTTCTCAGCAAACAGCCAGCAGAAATGTGAAAAAGCAATGGCGGAAGGCAGATTTGACGATGAAATCGTTCCGGTTCCGGTAAAAGTAAAGAGAGAAACCGTTATGTTTGCAAAGGATGAGGGACCTCGCGCCGGCACGACAAAAGAGAGTCTTGCCAACTTGAAATGCTGCTCCGGCAAAGAAGGCGGCCTTGTTACCGCAGGCAATGCATCCGGCATCAACGACGGCGCCGCTGCAATGGTTGTTATGAGTGAAGAAAAAGCAAAAGAACTTGGCGTAACGCCTATGGCTACCTGGGTTGCGGGAGCGCTTGGCGGCGTTGCTCCGGAAATCATGGGAGTCGGCCCGGTTGCAGCTACCAACAAAGTATTTGCGACAACGGGACTTACCATCGACGATATGGATTTAGTAGAAGCAAACGAAGCTTTTGCAGCGCAGTCTATCGCAGTTGCAAGAGATTTGAACTTCAATATGGATAAAGTAAACGTAAACGGCGGCGCAATCGCGCTTGGACACCCGGTAGGAG
>CATOKN010000133.1 GCA_951800425.1 uncultured Lachnospiraceae bacterium | reverse complement strand
AGCTGCTCTGTGACGTATCGAGCTTTTCAACCGGAAGGCTTTGATTAAACAGCAGTTCGTCGCATGTTTTGGCAAACCGGTCTTTGTCCAGAGAAAGACCGATATTCGCAAAAGACGTATTGCACGACTTTACAAAGGAACGCCTCAAATCTACGCTTCCATGCACTTCTCCGCTGTAGCACCTCAGCTTGCTGCTGCCTTGTTGAATGCTTCCATTGCAGCTATACTGATACTCCTGATATGCGCCCGGATTTTGCCGGATAAATTCCAGCGCGGTAACGATTTTAAACGTCGAGCCGGGAGGATACAGTCCCTGGGCCGCGCGATTGAGCAGAGCGGATTCCGAATTTTCATCCGCTACAATCCGATCCCAGTTTTCCGAAATTGAATTGGGATCAAAATCCGGTTTGGAAACCATGGCGAGAATTTTTCCCGTCGCCGGCTCCAGAACGGCAATCGCTCCCTGATAGTCGCCCAACGCCTGATAAGCCGCGTTTTGCAGAGACAGATTCAGCGTCGTAATTACATTATCCCCAATGCTTTTCTCATCGGATACTTTATCCATTGTCTTTTCGAGAAAAAATGCGTTGGAACGCAAAAGATTGAAATTCGCCCAGGACTCAATGCCGGAACGGCCGTGTTCTTTGGTGGCATAACCGACGATGTGAGAAAACATATTTGCGTACGGATAGCTCCGCTTCTCGTTGCCCTCCTCATCTGTTTTCGTTTCTGCGAGAACTTCTTTTCCGGCAGCCAGAATTTTTCCCCGCAAAACGGATTTTTCAAAATTTTCCTGTCGGGCATTGTACGGATTATTGATAAAATCCTCGCTTTTCACCGTTTGAAAATATACGAAATATCCCATTGTACAGAGAAATAAGCCGATAAAGCAATACGCAATTACGGCAAATTCCCGGTTATTCACGGAAGAGCTTTTTTTCTTTTGCGGTATTTTTTGCAGATTTTTGTCCATTCTGCTTTCCTTCTCTTTCTCTTAAAATATAAAATCCCTGAATAATGGCAAATATAACTATCGTGCCAAACAAGGAGCTTCCCCCATAGCTGATAAGCGGAAGCGTCACTCCGGTAGAGGGAATAAATTTAATGACGCCGCCAATCGTAAGAAATACCTGAAATCCATACGTCGTCCCAAGCCCCAGCGCCACAAGTTTGTAAAATCCGTCTTTTAACTGCATGGCAATATTTAAAAACATCAAAAAACAGCTCATGCAGACCATAATCAGGCAAAGGGCGAAAATACCGCCCAGTTCTTCCGAAATGGCGGAAAACACAACGTCCTGTTCTACTTTTGGAATTTTTTCCGGCATTCCCTGGTTGAGCCCTGTGCCAAACCAGCCTCCGGTTCCAATGGCAAACAGCGACTGGCAGATTTGGTACCCTTCTTTGTCAATCACGCTGAGCGGATCCTGCCAGGCCACCACGCGCACGCGCACATGGGCAAAAAGCCGGTAAGCAATGGCGGCGGCTCCGGAACCGGCGGCAAGTCCTCCGATAAAATAAAACAGATTTCCCGTCGCCACATAGAGCATGACAAGGTATACGACAAAGAAAATCAACGCTCCTCCAAGGTCTTTGGATAACACCAGGATAATCACATGCGCAGCCGCAACCACAGTCGTAAGCGCAACCTGTTTTAGATCTTTCGTCTGACGCAGCATTCCGGCCACAAAAAATACAAAAATAATTTTGACAAATTCCGACGGCTGAATGGTAATTCCGGCAATAGAATAAGAAAGCTTCGCTCCGTAACTGGTTCGTCCAAGCACGGCGACGGCGGCCAGCGCAAAAAGTCCGATTCCCGCGTAAAGCCAGGTCAGATTCCGGATAAACCTGATTTTCTGAATCAAAAAAGGAATGCCGAGCGCCAGAATCATCGAACCGACGGCAATGGTAAACTGGCGTATGGATTTCTCATAAGAAAGCCGGCTTAAAATCAAAAATCCAACGGCCATCAGCATACACATATTATTGACCAGAAGCTGCGCGGATTTCTCATACAAAAGCCGGTAGCTGCTGATGATAATCAGAAAAAATACGACCTGGGCTCCGTAGAAAATAAATATTTTCGGATTTTCCGTCTGGTCAAACAACACCATATACCCGTTAAAATGCAGCAAAAACATCCAGAGGTTCTGGCGTCTGAAAATCGCGTCCTGTCTGTCTTTGCTTCGACTTTGAAACACCGAAAAGCACTCCCAGGCATACAATGCAAAAAATATAATCATCAGATATTTGGATGTTTCACAAAAAATGCTGCTCATAAATCCCTCTATTCCACTCCTCTTTTATAATGGCCGCAGGTATGCTCCATTTCAAAAGACGTTTGATGCTCGTATTGCTCAAGTATCTCCTGTGTCTGCCGTGCGGATTCTATCGTAAAAGAAAACCGAAAGCTTCCTGCTCCAAGCGACTGCAATTCTTCTTTTATGGAAAACAGATGCAACGGCCTTGAATTATAAATGACATTATAGCATTCGCTGCAATAATTTTTTACCGGAAAATAAATTCCATACCGATCCTTTATATATTGCACATCAGAAATATGGCTGCAGCCGCTTAAATTGTTCCGGATGCACTGCGCGCTAATCATAAGCGGAATCCGTCCATAGATATGCATTTCGCTGCCCGCGTTTGCGCGGTTTCGGATTTCTTTTCTGCTCAGTTCCAGCGGAACCGTATCTCCCTCCAGTCCAAGCGCCGAAAATGCAGCCTGGCTTTCCCTAGACCAGGCGTACAGAGAATCATCCGCCCGGATCTGCTTTGGATCGATTTTTTGCCCGAGAAGAAATTCCAGCGCGTCATAACTTCTTACTAAAAATCCGTCTGCCTGTAGTTTCGGTAAAACCGTCTGATAAAATGCGGCCGTATGGCTTCTGAATATAGCCGGAAGCATGCAGAAAACCTGCTTATTTTTCTCTTTCGCCCGTTTCGAAATTTCCATAAACCGGGAAGAGAGCCGCTCTCTTGAAAAAGCGGCGGCGTTTAGATAAATCCGGGATAGAATCGGACTTTGCAAAAGCACGTCTGCCTGTTTTGTTGTTTCCGCCGACGCGGATAAAAAAAACGGTTTTCTCTCATATTGCACGTCTCCTCCTGCCAGCAGGGGCGCGTGCAGGTTTCTTTTTCTTTTATATCTCTCGAAATACTGCTCTTCTAACGCATCCAGAGCCCTGCGCCGCAAGTCATTGACAGACGACGCCGGCAAAAACAGCCCGTCGTCCGCTTCGATTTCTAAATTCTGAAATACAAACGGCGTATTTTTTGTTTTTTCCAGACGCGCGCGCAGCATGTCCTTTGTCAGGGGCTTGCTTTTGGCCAAATCCGGAACGTCTCCCGTTACGACGACCGTTTCATCCTGAAACGAAACGGACAGCCTGACGGGCGTTTCGTTTCGCATTTCCAGTCTGCCGCAGATACTTTCTCTCAGATCACACTCCGATTCTTCCGGTACATTCTGTTTCTTTTCATGACCCGGCTTTTGAAACGTAATCATGTTCGGCCCGTTTTTCTGACTCGCATAACCTTTGGTAAAGCCGCAGCGGTTTCCAAAATCAAACAGCTTTTTTTCATCTTCTTTTGCCACAACATAATTTTGGGCGCCATAGTCCAAATATCGATCCATATAGCGGCGATAAACAGAAACAACGCCTCTTGCATATTCCGTCTGCTTCATTCTCCCCTCTATTTTGAAAGAAAAAACGCCGCTTTCCGCTAATTTGGGAATCAGGGCAATCGCGCAAAGATCTTTGGGACTGAGCAAATATCCGTGTTCTTTTCCGCTTATCTTCTTAAAATCTGCGTCGTACGCCTCATAGGAAAGTCTGCACGGCTGCGCGCAGCGCCCCCGATTGCCGCTTCTGCCGCCAAGTATGCTTGAAAACAGGCATTGTCCGGAATAACTGTAGCAAAGCGCGCCATGTACAAAGCATTCTAACTCTGTCGGTACTTCTTCCCGTATCGCCTGAATTTCGTTTAAGGAAAGCTCCCTTGCCAGAACAATGCGGGACGCTCCCTTGCGGGTAAGAAATGCCGCTCCTTTAGCGCCGGTAACCGTCATCTGGGTACTGGCGTGAACGGGAAGCCCTTTAAAATTTCTGCGAATAAACTGCATTGCGCCAAAATCCTGCACAATCACAGCGTCCAGTCCCCGTTCATAAAACGGGAGCAGATATTCATACAGCTCTTCTTTTTGTTCTTTGTCTTTCAGCAGCGTATTGACTGCCAGAAACATCTTCCGGCCATGCAGATGTCCAAAATCAATGGCAAACAGAATGTCTTCTTTTGTCAGATTTTTCGCATAGGCCCTTGCCCCAAACTTTTCTCCTCCGAAGTAAACGGCGTCTGCGCCCGCCAAAACAACGGCTTTGAGCGTTTCAAGGCTCCCGGCCGGAGCCAGAAGTTCCAGCTTTTTTGTCATATTTGCCTCCTGTAAATCAAATCATGTTTCCTTACAAGCAAAAAAGAGAAAAAGGGGACGAAAAAAACTCGTCCCCCTATTTCTTTCTTGATTTTTTTGTATCCGAAACGGCGGGCTTAGCGGGCTTTTGCGCATCCTGCCCTTCCTCCCCGTCTTTTTCGCCAAGAAGCGCGTCCTCCAACGCGGCTTCCAGCTTGTCCTTTTGCAAAAGCAGTTCTTTGTTCTGAAGCTCCAGCTCTTTTATCGCCTTGTCGTTTGTCTCCGTCTTTGTCTGTTCCGCGATCAGCTCATATTTTAAATCATAAAGCTCTTTTTCTTTCAGTTCCAAATCCTGCTCTAACTTTTCCACTCTGTCTTTCGCCTTAAAAAAATCATCCGCAATATTTAATTCCACCAAAACGGCTTTCATATCTGCCGGATAACGGCGAATTTCATCCATATCGTTAAACGCATTTATCTTATTGTTTATATAAGCCGCTACACGCTGCAAGTATTCTTCCCCTTCATGGCCGCTCAACGTGTACATCTTACCCCCAATAATTACCTCTGTACTGGATTTTGGCGACATATGGTTTCCCCCTTAGTTTGCATATACACAATATTATACCGATTCTCCCCTTATCTTGCAAGCCCGAAATGCGCAAATGCCAAATCCGTCGCCATCCTGCCTTTTGGCGTGCGATTGAGAAATCCGTTTTTCACAAGAAACGGTTCGTATACGTCTTCAATTGTGCCGGCGTCTTCGCCGATTGCCGCCGCAAGCGTATCCAGTCCGACCGGCCCGCCGGAAAATTTATCCATAATCGTAAGCAAAATATTTCTGTCGTTGACGTCTAAGCCATATTTATCCACTTCCAGTAAATCCAGCGCAAACTTTGCCACATCCTCCGTAATGTTTCCATTATATTTTACCTGCGCGAAATCCCTGACCCGCTTTAAAAAGCGATTGGCAATTCTTGGCGTTCCTCTGCTGCGTCTTGCCAGCTCAAACGCTCCGGCCGAATCAATGGAAACCTCAAGCGTTCTGGCTGAGTGCAGAATAATCGTCTTTAACTCTTCTTCCGTATAATATTCCAGATGATGCACCACGCCGAACCGATCTCTTAGCGGCGCGGATAAAAGTCCCGCCCGCGTCGTTGCGCCTACCAGCGTAAATTGAGGCAGATCCAGACGAATGGAACGGGCTGTGGCTCCTTTTCCGATCATAATGTCAATGACATAATCCTCCATAGCCGGATATAACACTTCCTCTACCTGACGGTTCAGACGGTGTATCTCATCTACAAACAGCAAATCTCCCTCGTGCAGATTGCTTAAAATCGCCGCCATTTCTCCCGGCTTTCCAATGGCCGGGCCGCTGGTAATTTTCATGTTCGTTCCCATCTCATTTGCGATAATTCCTGCC
>CATOKN010000132.1 GCA_951800425.1 uncultured Lachnospiraceae bacterium | reverse complement strand
GTCTAAAATAAATTGTAACTGCCCGTCGTCATACGTCCGGTCGGGAAGCAGAATCTGCGGCGCTATGATTCCCATCAGCATTGGAGAACATACGGCTTTCGTAAGATAAACCGGAATATTTTCTTTTTCTATCAGAAAAACTTTTGTCTTTTTCACCTTATTACGCAGCATCGCATAGCCTGTAACCTGCCAGGCCAGAAACGCCAGCGCGCCGGCGGCCCAGAAAAGCGGAAGTATCCGAATGAAAAGCTCCGTCCATATTTCCGCGGGATTTGGACTGACTGTATTTGCAAAAGAATCCGGCTTTCTTTCGCTTTTTTCCGGATTGGAAGACGCTATGCTCTGTTCTTTTGTTTCGTCCTGCTCTGAAAGCTTATCGCTTTGTACCGCAATTTCCACATTCGAAAAATCCTCGTCCGCTTTTTCGCTTATCCCGGAAACGCCGCTTTCTCTTTCCTTTTCATCGGAAAAGAAATGTTCCTGCCGGCTCGTGGGCAGACTTTCCGGCAAAGAAAACACATACGCTTTTTCAGAAATTGAAATATCAAACGGAAAAACCAATCGTATGGCAAGAAGTATCCAAAGCACATATCTCCAAAATACCGTATGCCTCTTTTTCAACAGGGGAGAAATCCCCAAAACCAGCAAAACCCCCACGCCGCATACCGCCGATATTTCGAGCATATTAAAAAACATTGCAGAAACCGCATTCCCGTCGCCCATAAGCTTTCCTCCCTATAAACTGTTTAAGTAGTCTTTGAGTTCTTCAATTTCATCCCTGGAAATCCCGTCTCCGTCATACAAAGAGGCCACGAACCTTTTCACAGAGCTTCCGTATAGTCTTTTTAATATACTGCCGCTTTCCTGCTCCAGATAATCCTGTTTCTTTACAATCGGCAGATAGCGATTGTTTCTTCCCTCTTTTTCCACACGGACAAAGCCCTTTTCCTCCAGACGGGACAAAAACGACAGGATTGTGGTCTTAGAAAGCGTTCTCCTTTTCGGCAGCTTTTCTTCGATTTCCATCCGCGTCATAGAACCGTCCGCATTCCAGAGTATCATCATCAATTCCAGTTCTGAATTTGGCAGCGTTTTATATTCCATCCCTCTTCCTTTCCGCACGACAAAAATGACATGCCTGTTTCGTATTTCATTTTTTGACAAATCCAAATTCGGCAAATGCCGAATATATAATTATATTCTACATTTGCCGAATTTCTTTGTCAAGCATTTTCTATTTTCTGTTTTACAAATCTTTTAGCGCGGCAGCGCTTCTATCAGACAGACTGCCTGTGCGGATATTCCCTCCTGTGTTCCGGTAAAGCCAAGTCCCTCTTCCGTCGTGGCTTTTACGTTGATTTGATTTTTCTGAAGATGCAGGGCGTCTGCAATATTTTTCTCCATTTCTTCTATATAAGGCCGCAGCTTAGGCTTTTGGGCAATGATAACGGAGTCGATATTTGCAATGGAATATCCCGCCTCTTCCAAAAGCCCTCTGACATGCTCCAAAAGACGAATACTTGAAATTCCCCTGTAATTCTCATCCGTATCCGGAAAATGCTTCCCAATGTCTCCAAGAGCCGCCGCGCCAAGCAGCGCGTCCATAATTGCATGCAAAAGCACGTCTGCATCGGAATGGCCAAGCAGCCCTAAGGAATGCGGAATATCCACGCCGCCTAAAATCAGCTTTCTCCCCTCTGTCAGTCTGTGTACGTCATAACCAATTCCTGTTCTCATTGCCTCCTCCTTTTTGCCTGAATCGTTTCTCTTTATACCGTCAGTTCTTTCATCACTTCACGCACTGTAGATATTTTTGTAATCTTTCCGACGTTTGCCCCGCAAAAAATCAGGCCGTTTTGTACGTCTCCTTTCACTGCCCGAATCAGCGCGTCCGTAATACAATATGGAATTTTATGCGGACTGCACGATTCCAGGCATCCGTAGCATTTTTTTACTTTCAGGCTCTTTTGTCCGATTTTTTCTAAAAAATCGTTGTGCAAAGCTCTTCCTGGCATTCCTACGGGGCTTTTGATAATCGCCGCGTCTGAATTTTGGGCTTTGATATAAGCTTCTTTATATGCCGCGTTAGCGTCGCATTCCCTCGTTGCAACAAATTTTGTCGCTGCCTGTATGCCGTCTGCTCCAAGCGAAAGCGCATGCAATACGTCTTCTCTGGAAGAAATGCCTCCCGCCACGACAACCGGTATCTTTTTGTCAAATTTTTCCGCATACGCGCCGACTGTCCGGATGATTTTTCTTATCTCCAAATCATAATCCAACTGCCCTCTTTGCGAAAGCTCTTCCGGCGAAAATCCCAGATGGCCTCCTGCGTCCGGCCCCTCCACAATGACCAGATCCGCTGTTTTTTGATATTTCCGATCCCACATCTTCAGAAGAATCCGCGCCGCTTTTTCCGTAGATACAATCGGCGCGATTTTTACATCAAATCCCTCCGTCAGTTCCGGCAGCGTAACCGGCAGACCGGCTCCGGAAATAATTAAGTCCGCTCCGGCGAAAGCCGCCGCTTTCACATGATCCTTATAATCCTTTAGCGCAACCATGATGTTTACTCCCACAAGCCCGCCGTTCGCCTGTTTTTTGGCGGCTTTTACATGCTTTTCAATGGCTTTTAAGTTGCATGCGTTCGGATCTGTTTCAAACCCTTCCTCATCATATCCGATTTGCGCCGATGAAATAACTCCGATCCCGCCTTCTGCCGCCACTGCGCCAGCCAGCTTAGAACGGCTTACGCCGACCCCCATCCCTCCCTTAATGATGGGGATTCTTGCCGTTTTGTTTCCGATTTTTAACTCCTGCATCATATTGACATCCTCTTTTCTTTGCTCCGTTTCCGATCCTCATTTTTTATATCTTATCGCAATATGGTAAGCATGTCAATATTTTACAGTCTTTTATATTTTTATATGTAGTTTTTGATACTACATAATTAAGTTGTCAAAAACTTTTCTTCTTACTTACTTTTCTTCACAGATCTGAAAAATATAAAATTTCAGATAATAACTCTCATCCGCCGCCCACAGAATCGGATGATCCGGCGACTGCGTGCGGGCTTCCACCTGGCGAAGTCTTTTATGGGCGTTTTTCGCCGCCTGTTGAATCGTCTTTGTAAACAATTCCTCTCCCATAAAATGCGAGCAGGAGCAGGTAGCCAGATACCCGCCCGGCTTTACGAGCTTCATTGCCCGAAGATTGATTTCCCGATACCCTTTCACGGCGTTTTTTACCGCATTTTTTGATTTGGCAAATGCCGGGGGATCTAAAATAACCACGTCAAATTTATTTCCCTCTTTTTCCAGTTCCGGCAGCAGTTCAAACACATCCCGACATTCAAACCGCACCACGCTTTCCAGGCCGTTTAACGCCGCATTCTCTTTTGCCTGATTTACGGCAAGCTCCGAGGCGTCTACGCCAAGCACGCGTTTTGCTCCGGCAATTCCTGCGTTTAAGGCAAACGACCCGGTATGGGTAAAACAGTCTAACACTTCCATATTTTTGCATAGCTTTTGTATGGCAAGACGGTTATACTTCTGATCCAGGAAAAATCCCGTTTTCTGCCCGTCTTTTACATCTACCACATACGTTACGCCGTTTTCCGTTATTTTTACATCCGTATCAAACGCATCCCCGATAAATCCCCTGATACGCTCCATGCCCTCGCTGCTTCTGACTTTTGCGTCGCTTCTTTCATATACGCCCCGGATTTTGATACCGTCTTTGAAAAGCGTTTCCTTTATCAGCTCTACAAGCTCCATTTTAAAACGATCTATGCCAAGCGCAAGCGACTGCACGACAAGCACGTCGGAAAACTTGTCCACGACAAATCCCGGCAGAAAATCGGCTTCTCCAAACACCAGCCGGCAGCTTGACGTATCCACGGTTTTCTTCCGGTATTCCCAGGCGTCTTCTATCCGCATGCGTAAAAATTCCCGGTCAATTTCCTGTCTGGCGTTTCTTGTCAGCATCCGCACCCGGATTTTTGAATTCTGATTGATAAAGCCTTTCCCCATCGGATAACCGTCAAAATCATGCACCGTTACCATGCCGCCGTTTTGAAATCTCCCCGCAATGGAATCAATTTCGTTATCGTAAATCCACATGCCCCCGGATTTTAAGCTCCGTCCTTCTCCCTTTTTTAAAGTTACAATTGTCATAACCTAATCCTTTCTCTTTTTGCTGTTTTGCAGTTATTTTAAGAAAGCGGAAGTTGAAAAGCGGCGGCTTCTTCTTCATACGATTTTGCTTTCTCAATCAAAAACCGTATCTGCTCCTCCTCAAACGGCGCGTCTTTTTGCGCCTGCTCCGCCATGTTGCGGTAACATCTGCCAAGCGCGTCCAACGGAAGACTTCCCTTTCTTCGCACGTCGATAACAGCCTCCATGCCATGCGCCGCGCTCTCAAACCATAAAACCGCCTCCTCATAGTCCTCCTGCTCCATAAAATAGCTGCCGATTTCATAACAAAGCTCCGCGCACATGGCGTCCGGCATCAGTTTAAACGCCATTGCAAAAAATTTATCGGTCTTCTTTGTCTCCCGGTATATATGGCAAATCGCGCAGATGGCTTCCCGTTTCGTATCAAAAGAGCTGTCCGCCTGTTTTACTGTCGCCTCAAAAATATCTGCCGCTTCCAGAAAATCTTCCTTTGTCCCGCTTAAAAACAATTCTTTTACAAACATGGCGTGCAATTTTTCAGAAAGGCGTCCCTCCCGCTGAAAGACTTTGCGAAATATGGAAAAATCCCGCTTGCTGTGCAGATTTTTGGGCAAATGCTTGATTTCAATATCACTGTCATAAACCACAGGCTCCAGCCGAATTGTCTCATGCACCGCGTCTACCCAGACAAACTCCCTAAGACGCTTATAGAGCTTGGGACGGTATTCTTTCTGATAATTGGCCGTTGTATTAAACGCCGGGGGCGTAATATAGT
Source organism: uncultured Lachnospiraceae bacterium (assembly GCA_951800425.1). GTDB lineage: Bacteria > Bacillota > Clostridia > Lachnospirales > Lachnospiraceae > Roseburia_B. The sequence goes on along the minus strand of CATOKN010000132.1, from coordinate 914 downwards.
GCATCTGCACAATTTCGATTTCCGGCAGAAGCGCCTGTTTCAATTCCAGAAACCGCTTGTGATTGAAATAATCCACAACTTCATCTGCATCCGCGGAGTATATGTAATCCATGGATGCTTTGGAAAATGCATAATTTCTCGCCGCCGCAAAATCATCCTGCCATGGATAGTCGTATATCTGATCGGTAAATTCCGCCGCGATTTCTTTTGTACAATCAGAAGAACCCGTATCTACAATGATAATTTCATCCATCAAATCCGCGATTGACACCAGACAGCGGCGCAGAACATCCGCTTCGTTTTTTACAATCATGCAAAGGCTTATTGTGATCAATGCTCTATTGCTCCTTCCTTTATTTATGGAATATCGTATCATATCTTTTATTTTTTTTAAAGAAATTGAGCAAAATTTCTTGACAGTTCATGCATCTTCCTGTATCATAGTTTCTGTTGTAGTGCATTGCCCAGTTAGCTCAGTTGGTAGAGCAGAGGACTGAAAATCCTCGTGTCTCTGGTTCGATTCCGGAACTGGGCATGACAGATTTCCTGTATATGCTGTTTTTACAGTATTTGCAGGAGATTTTTTTATGCAAGCCATATTATTTGGGACATCCCCACTCCCCTGTCATGCATTTTGTTTTTATCCTTGTACTTTATAAAATGCGATATTTTCACCATTACAGAAAAATATAAAAATTTAGCATTGACTTTTCAAATTTTTTATGATAACATATAAAAGGTTCGTAAGTGAGAACTCAAAATCAATAAAACTCATACGTTATTTTGCGGGTGTAGTTCAATGGTAGAACACCAGCCTTCCAAGCTGGATACGTGGGTTCGATTCCCATCACCCGCTTTTTTCATGTCCAAATATACGAACATATTATTTCACATATATACAAAATGAGCTGGCA
>CATOKN010000131.1 GCA_951800425.1 uncultured Lachnospiraceae bacterium | reverse complement strand
GTCTTGTTTTTGTGCGTTCTTTTATTATCTGATTGTTCCCCCAAACTGCTTCGTTACCACATAACATACGTTATGCGGTGTCTTGTTGCGACCACATAACATACGTTATGTGGTTTTCTGCTTTTTATCCAGCAAAAGACCCAGTCCGTCAATCCGCTGCTCCTGTTCTTCGCAGCTGACAATCGTATAAATCCTCGTCGTATTGATATTGGCATGTCCCAGCAAATCGGCAAGATGACAGATGTCCCGCTCTGCTTCATAATAAGTCAGCGCGAACAGATGCCGCAGATTATGCGGAAACACCTTGCTCTTTTCCACTCCCGCATCTCCGCAAAGCGCTTTCATTCCATGATAAATATTGCTTCGATCCAGCGGTTTTCCGTTTCTGGTAACGAAAATGCTGCCGGCTGCAACGCCTCTTTTTTCCACGTAAGCTTCCAGCTTTCTGCACAGTTCCACCGGCAGAATCACCGTACGGGTTTTCCCTTTGGAAGATACGCTTGCCCGGCGGACTGCCAGCGATTCCACTGTAATAAAGGGCAGCTCGCTGATACGGATGCCCGTTGCGCAGATTGTCTGCATAATCAGGCAAAGGCATGTATTCCCCTTTTTCTCCGCCGCTTTCAGCAGACGGATATATTCTTTCTTCGACAGCTCGCATTCTTTTGCGCGAAACGCCGTCCTCTGCACCTTAAATGTTTTAACCACGCAGTCCGCGCGCCCTATGACGCGCAAAAAGCAATTGACGGAAGCCAGCTTTGAGTTTGCGCTCGTCACCGCGTATGTTTCCGATAAATTCTGCTTATAAGCAATGACCATTTCTTTTGTAATCTCGCTTCCATCTCTGGCGTATTCCATAAACCTCAGAATATCCTGGCAATACTTTGCAATTGTCGCCGCGCTCTTTTCATTTGCCTTAAGCTCCTGTTCGAACTGTAAAAGCATTCTGGACTTGTTTATCTTATGTTCCACTTATGATTCCTCCTTTGCATCCAAAACCCTGTTAACTGGTTCTACAAGCAACAATATAACAAAAAAAAGCGCCCAGTGGCACATGTATGTGCTTCCTGGTCGCTTTTCTTAAAAACTCTATTCACATTTTTGCAGTAGCTCTTCCCACCTTTTGTCTACTTCATCCTGAAACGCTTCGATTAAATGCTCGCCGCCCGGAGCAAACAGGTGCTTAAATCTGCCCTGAAGCTTCAAAAACTCTTCAATCGGGAGCTTGTTTTTGGGCCGATAGGACAGACTCCATTTTCCGTCCGCCACTTCAAACAATGGCCAATAACAAGTCTCCACCGCCATTTTACAGATTGTCACAATCTCCGGCGCATCATAACGCCAGCCTCTCGGACATGGCGCCATAATATTTAAAAACGCCGGGCCGCCGGTATAAATTGCTTTTTCCGATTTCTGATACAAATCCATCATGTTTCCAATAAACGTCGTCTGCGCCACGTATGGAATATGATGCGCAGCCATAATCGCAGCCAAATCTTTTCTGGCCTGGGGCTTACCGTTGGAATGGCTTCCTGCCGGCGTCGTCGTCGTATCGGCATACATGGGCGTTGCGGAAGACCGCTGGATTCCCGTATTCATATAAGCCCCGTTATCGTAACAGACGTACACCATGTCGTGGCCGCGCTCCATTGCGCCGGACAACGACTGAAATCCGATGTCGTATGTTCCCCCGTCGCCGCCAAACGTAATAAATTTAAAATTTTCTTTGATTTTTCCTTTTTTCTTTAAAGCATGATACGCCGTCTCCACGCCGCTCAGCGTTGCCGCCGCATTTTCAAATGCATTGTGGATATAGCTGTCCTCATACGCGGTATAAGGATAGGTAAAAGAAGAAACCTCCAGACATCCGGTGGCGTTTCCAACAACTGCCCGATCGCCCGGATGCAGCGCCTTTAATACGTTTCTTACCGCTATCGTCCCGCCGCATCCCGCGCAGAGCCTGTGTCCCGCCGAAAGCCTCTCCGGCCTTTCCTGAATCTCTTTAAAACTGTACTGACTCATGTTCACGCCTCCTAATCTCTCAAACCGATGTAGCGGTATGCTTCTGTTTCCTGGTTTCCATGTTCTGAAAGACGCGCCAAATCCTGATACAGCTTTTCGGCGTCATCCACAGTAAAATCTCTGCCGTTTAATCCATAAACGATGTTGACGACCTCCATCCGGCTTTTTGCCTGGAACAGCGCCGCGGACAATTCCGCCGCCAGAGGCCCTCCGTTTGCGGAAAAGCCCTCGCAGCGGTCCATCACCGCAGCCGCCCTGCAATGCCCCAGCGCGTCTGCCAGTTCTTTTCCGGGAAACGGACGAAATACGCGTACTTTTAAAAGTCCGGCTTTTATCCCTTTTTCACGCAAAGCGTCAACGGCGTCTTTTATCGTTCCGCAGACAGAGCCGATGGCTACAATCGCATAATCCGCATCCGATAAGCGGTATGCTTCGTAAAACCCATATTCTCTTCCGGAAATTTTTTTATATTCTTCGGCAACGTCTAAGATGACCTGCCTGGCATTTTTCATTGCCTCGGCCTGCGCCCGCTTTGCTTCCATTCCATAAGCCGAAACCGCATAGGGGCCGACCGCCATGGATTCTCCCTCTTTGAACAGATAATGGGCGGGCTCGTACGCTCCGACAAAATTTCTGACGTCCGCTTCTTCTAAAAGCTCGATGTTAGAAACGCCATGGCTGATAATAAATCCGTCCTGGCAAATCATGATCGGAAGCATCACGTCTTTATGCTCCGCAATCCGGTATGCCTGAATAAAATTATCATAAACTTCCTGATTGTCCTCCGCATAAATCTGAATCCATCCGGAATCCCTTGCGCCCATGCTGTCGGAATGCTCGCAGTTTATGTTTAACGGCCCGGACAGCGCCCGGTTGACGACTGCTAACGCAATGGGCAGACGATTCGACGCCGCCACATAAAGCATTTCCCACATCAGCGCAAGCCCTGCGGAGGAAGTCGCCGTCATAGTCCTTGCCCCCGCCGCTTCCGCGCCGATTGCCGCGCTCATGGCGCTGTGTTCGCTCTCTACCGGGATAAATTCCGTATCCATTTCTCCATTGGCTATGTAAGAAGAGACAAACTGCGGAAGCTCCGTGGAGGGCGTAATCGGGAACGCCGGCATCACGTCCGGGTTGATTTGCTTCATAGCAAAGGCAACGGCTTCGTTGCCGGACATTCGTTCTTTGACTGCCATGTTATTTTCCCTCCTTCATCGAAATTGCCCCAAACGGACAGGCCGCCGCGCAGATGCCGCAGCCTTTGCAGTGATCGTAATCAAATTCCAGTCTCTTTCCGTCTTTTACCGGAATGCAGCTATCCGGGCAATAGGGTACGCAAAGCAGACATTGCCTGCACTTTTCTTCATCTGTTACCGGAGTGCAGGTTCTCCATTCTCCCGTCAGAAAATCTTTGGCGGTAGCCGGCTCATAAATCTGAAGCCCTTCTGTCAAATCCTGCCATCTTGTCGTTTCATTGATCTGCGTCATCGTTTTACCTCCCTGTCCCGGTATAGCTTTACTTCTTCGAACGCCATTGCCAGGGCTTTCTTATTCCCCTCCAGCACTTCGGGCTTCTTTTCGAATTTGTGCCGCAGGGAAGCTTCCATTTCGCTTAAAAACACTTCCCGCTCCATTACCTTTGATACCTTTACAACGGCTGCAAGCATCGGCGTGTTGGGAAAATATTTTCCCAGCGTCTCCATGCACACTTTTTTTGCGTCGATTGCGTACACGGCTCCCGCATATCCGTTTAGAAGCGGAAGAATTTCTTCTTTTTCTTTTTCCGTATTAATCAAAACCGCGCCGTCTTTTTTCAGTCCTCTCGTTACGTCCACGTCATGCAGCAGCGTATCGTCTACGACGACGACAAAATCCGGCTCGTATATATTGGAATGCACGCGTATTGCCTGGCTGCTGATTCTGTCATACGCGGTAATCGGCGCGCCCATCCGCTCCGGGCCGTACTCGGGAAATCCCTGCACATGCTTTCCTATGCTAAACGCCACGTCTGCAAGCAGCAGCGCGGCCGTCTTTGCTCCCTGGCCTCCTCTGCCATGCCATCTGATTTCTGTCAATTGCTTCATTCTTCATCTCTCCTGTTTTTATTTTCACCGGCATTCTTTTTCCAGAGTTGAGTATAGTAAAATCTGATTTTGGTGTAAATAAAATCCTGAAAAAAAGCAAAAAAAATTGCATTCTTTTGGCTTGCATGATAAAATTTCCATAAAATATTTTGATTGTTTTTTGATTTTTTATCAGATATTCAGATAGAACAGGAGAACGCAATGAATTTCAAACATTTAAAGACGTTTTACACGCTCAGCGAAGAGAAAAGCTTCACAAAAACCGCCGTCCGGCTCGGATGCGCCCAATCCGGCGTTACTGCGCAGATCCGGCTTTTCGAAGAGTCGCTAGGCGTCCGTCTCTTTGAACGAATCGGAAAACAGGTGTCTTTGACGGCAGAGGGAGAACAGCTCATGCCCTATGCCAGAAAAATACTTTCCCTGGTTTCGGAAGCAAGCGCATTATTTCAGGATTTCCAGCGCGTAACCGTCGGCGTCTCCGAATCCATCGCCAATTATCTGTTTGGAGACATTTTAAAAGAATTTTCCGCCGTCTATCCGGACGCGGAAATTTATCTGAAGATATTAGACGGCCGCGATTACTGTCAGATGCTCTGCGACGGCGAAATCGACCTTGCCGTCGTTTTAGATGCGGCTGTTGCCGGCAGGCAGCTCCTCGTACTGAAAAAGCGCAAAGAAAATATTGTCTTAACCGCGGCGTCTACTCACGAGCTTTCCGGAAAATCTTCCATCTCGCCGCAGGATTTTACAGACTACGGCATGCTGCTTCCTCCCAGAGACTGTCCCTACCGCCAGTTCTTTGAGCAAAAACTCCATTCCATGGGCGTCCGTCCAAAAGCCGCCCTGGAAACAGATTCTGTCGCCATTATAAAAGAAAGCTCCTTAAGCGGCGTCGGGCTTGGACTGCTGCCCGAGTTCGCCGTCAAAAAGGAGCTGGTTTATCATATGTTAGAACGCATTCCGTATCAGCCGGACGTTCCTGTTTATACCCAGATTCTGATGCATCCGGACAAGTGGCTGTCTCCCTGCCTGAAAAACTTCATCGAAGTTGTCACGCGTCATTTGAATTAAAGGGGAGACAGCTTTTTGCGAAGCCCTTTCGGATAATGATTTTTCATCATTCCGCCGGAACGCTTGCCCCAGCCCACGCCATATCCGTCCGTCGTCATCAGATGCCAGCCTTTTTCTCCGTCTGAGAAAATTGCCTCTCCATTTAAATAGGAAAAAATTTCTTTTCCGTCAGACGGCAGATCCAGACTGCGGCATACCGCGTCTTTCTTTAAATACAGCGCAAGCGCATGAGACGGTTCAAAGCGGCGCTTCTTGTTTGCCCCAAGATGAAGCCCCGGCCTTAAAACCTTAATTCCCCGCAGCAGGGGAGCCTGTCCGAAAAGCAGATACAGCTGCTCGCCGAACGGAAAGCAGACGCCGGACGGCCGTTCGGTTAAATTTTCTCTGGCAAACTCCAGCCAATCCGGAAAGTTTTTTTCCGGCATTCCGGATTCTTCTTTGCGCGCCGATACTCCACAGGCGTCTTCCCGCTTCCGCAAAACAGCCAGAAAATGACCCTCTCCCCGCAGTTTATGCGGAAAAAGACGCACGGCATATTCCATATGCGGCGCAGGATGCTGAATCCAGTCGGAACGTCCGGCCGTCATTCCCGCCTTTTTGGCCGCGGGCAAAATTTCAAACTCGGGCTGACGCTGTAAAAACCGGCTGACGCTTCCCTCGTTTTCTTCCGGCGCAAACGTACACGTAGAATAAACGAGACGTCCTCCGGGCCTAAGC
>CATOKN010000130.1 GCA_951800425.1 uncultured Lachnospiraceae bacterium | reverse complement strand
GCGTTCCGCGCACCGGCTGCGTTCCCGAAAAGAAATCAGGCCGGATTTTTCTCTTTTTTGCAGCTCCTTTTCAATGCGAGCTTTTAGTTCTTCGTCGGAAAGCTCGCAGCTATGGCCTAAATTTCGGAGAACCGCTTCTTTTACGGAAAAATATAAATTTTTTTCATCCAAATTCTGATCCTCCATACAGGCATCCGCGGATAAAATCTCCCATACCTCCATACAGGCCGCTTTCTAAGAAATTTCCCTCCCCCGACAGCGCCGTCTGTTCGGAAAGCAAAAGCCGGTTTACATGAGCGGCGATATGCGCGCCCGCCTTGCCAAGATAAGTAAAAAACGCTTCTGTCCGACGCCTGTTTGCCGCGCCCTCTTTTCCCAGGCAGTAAAAGCTTCCAAACAGCGGAATCATTTCTGCAAATCCCGGAAATATTATGCCAATATCCAGTATCACGACATCGTAATTGCTGCGGTTTTTCAAAGCCAGAAACAACTGTTCCCAGAGCGGCTTTGTTATCTCCGGCAAATGCTCCGGGTTCGCCACTGGCAAAATATAGTCAAAATTGCGGCACGTCTTTCTGACCCGATGCAGACCTGCCGCAAAATCATGCTCCCTCTGCTGCATTCCGTAAATCAAATCACCCAGATCCTCTGATTCTTCCGCGCATTCCATCTCGCAAAATCCGGCGTCATCCGTCAGGTTGACATAAAGAACCTTTTGGCTCTCGCCCAGAATCTGCGCCATCGTCGCCGCAAAAAGCGCCTGGCTTTCATGATGCGCCGGAGAATAAATTCCAATCATTTCCGATGTTTTTCCCGGCAATTCTCCCTGACGGCCGCTTTCTTCCCGCCAGAACATCGCAGAAATGCCGCAAAGAAGCTTTTCCGCCGGCTGATGCTTTACCACAAAAGGAAGTTCCGCAACCGCCGCGCTGCGCGTCTTTTCGCAAAGCAGTATTTTTCTTGCGCCAAACTCCATCCCTTTTAGCCGTTCAAAGAAACGCTCCGTCATTACGACCGCGTCAAACTCCGTTTCGCTGAGACGCTCGAAAAAGACTTCTGCGCTCGTAAATGTCGAAATCTGAAAAAACAATTCTTTCTTTCGAACGACATATGCCCTTAGCTGCTCTAAATACGCCGCTTCATCGTCTAAAAATGCAATTTTTAACTGAACCAACCATACACCTCCGTTTTCTCTTTTTCCTGTCGTATGCCGTTTAACCTTTCTGCCACAGCACCGCAAAAGCCGTTCCAAAAAGAATTGGCACGGCAAGCGCAAAATGCATCCGCTCCGCATCTTTTTTTGGCGCATAAGGCTTTGGTTTTCCTGTGCTAATCAGATCCAGAAAATATTTCCCCGCATGCGTAAGCTCCTCCCATCTTTTTTGATCCGACGCCAGAAATAAAACTGCCTGGGCTCCGGCCAAAATAAGACTATACGCTATGCATCGAAACAATTCCTCCAATGTAAGAAATCCGCCTATCATGGAAAATAATTTGACGTCGCCTGCCCCAAGGACACGCATTTGAAATAAAAGATAAAATAGAATTACGGGAACGGATATGTTCCCAAGAAAATAATAGATGCCAAAAGCCTGCTGTCCTGTCACCCGGACAATCAGTCCGGCAACAAGGCCCGTGGCAATCAGCCGGTTCGGCACTCTGCCGGTTTGCATATCTGCTGCCGCCGCTAAAATCAGCAGACCAAACAGAACGCCATACTTTATTCCTCCAATGCATCACCTCCACGTTTTTTGAATTATAAATGCATTTATTTTATTTGTCCAGTAGTTTTTTAAATAATTTTATTTTTTGTGAATGTTTCACATAAGATTGTAAAACAAAATGCCATAAATCAGCGCAAGCCCGCCTGTACCAAGGCTTCCAATTGTCAAAACGCTAATTACGTTTATCCCCGCCGCAACCTCCACTCCAATTCCATGCAGCAAAAGATTGACGGTATATATGCCGACTACGCCCAAAATCGCCCTGACGACAAAATTCAAAAGAATTTCTGCTTTTCTTCTTAAAAATCCAATTGCAAGCGCAATTGCACAGATTCCGGCTAACGCTGCCGCGCCTGTTTTCATATCCATTCTGACGCCTCGTCTTTTTTTATACAATATATGTCTTCGTCTGCCTTTTCATGCCATAGAATCTCCAGAATTATTTTTATAAAAATTGCTGTTTTTTGTATACTCTGGATTTTTCTGACTATAATTTAAGAAAGAGGAAATTTTTTCGTTATCACTGGAAAGCGGGGAATGATATGAATCGGATTCTTAAAAACAGCGTGTTAAATGATAAGCGCTACGCACTTCTCTTAGACGCTTTGGAACGCACCAAACATGATTTGGATTCTGCTTATTCGAATCTCTCCAACGCCCTGGAACCGGATTTGATTGACAGTTATATCTACGAGGTGCAATCCGTACAGATGCGTTATAAATTTCTTTTGGAAAGGGTAAAACAAATAGAGGATTCTTACGCGAAGAATCCTCTGGAAGCCGGTTCCTGATATGTTTCTGTCAAATTGTTTTTGCCGTATGTCATACCGGCGTATACCTGCTGGGCATTCTGCATCAAAGGCCCGGAATGATCCTGCCTGGCAGCTTCCGAAAAACCGTCATACAGGTTCTTAAGAACCTCTTTTGCTCCATCCAGCTCTTTGGTTCCTTTTCTGATAATGGCTTTTGCCATCTCTTCTTTTGCAAATACATAAAGGGAGTACAGATCCTTTGAGATTTCATACTGAAAATCAAGGACCCGCATCAATTCATCCACTCCCCGCTGCGCCTTTGCCAGCGAGTCGCGGAAGATTTCGTAATTGCCCTCTGCCAGCGAATCTTCCGCGTCTTTGATGTATGTAAAAATAATATCATAAACAATCACAACCAGACCGCTTTTGTTGCTCTGGCTGATTCTTCTGGTAAAATCCTGAACCTGTTCCTGTTTCATTCTTTACTCCTACTGCAAAAGCTGAAGCACGGTCTGAGGAATGTCGTTTGCCTGTGCCAGAACGGACGTACCCGCCTGCTGCAGCACCGTATATTTCGTGTACTCAGACATCTCTTTCGCCATATCCGTATCTCCAATGCGGGAAATCGCGTTGGTCAAATCTTCCTGTGAAGCATCCAGACTGTCCACGGCATATTCCAGACGATTCTGGTATGCGCCAATGCCCGATCTTGCGGAAGAGGCAATGGAAATCGCCTTATCTAACTGTGAAATCGCCTTTCCACCGCCGTCTACCTTGGTTACGTCTACTTCGTCCAGATAGAGCGTCCGGCTGGAAATCTCCGGAATCCGCACTTCCATCGTCTGATGCTCATTCGCGCCGATCTGAAGCGTCATCGAACCAATATCCGTCACATTGATATTCACATCTCCCTCAACGCCGGGATCCAAAACAAAGTTCATTTCAAAACCGCCAATATCCGTTACTTTTACTTTATTGCCGTCCATTGTCACCGTAGCCTGCGCCGTAAAGGAAGAATTCGAATCCAGCGTTACATTCTGAGCGTTCTCTCCTGCCACAGTTCCCGCGGGAAGTCCAAGATATGCCGCAAGCGCCGTATTGCTGCAGCTGATTTCAATTTCCGCGCCCGAACCAAACTGATTGGATACAATAGCCAGCGTCTTGCCATAATCAAACGCATCGGCAGACATTTCAAAGCCTCCCATAGCCGCTTTGTCCGGATCGGTAAAATCCTGCGCCGTATTATCTACGACAAAAATATTTACGTCCGCCTGTTCGCCGCCCGCTCTTAATTTTTCAAATACAACCGCTGCGTCGTCTCCTGCGGAAATAGAAATTTCCACGCCGTTAATGGCAATCGTTCCTTCCGGAATCGTACCCGTAGTACTCGTCTGCGCCGTAGCAGTCGCCTGTCTGGCCGCGGTGCCGACCGAAATCCCGTAATTGCCCGTCCGAACAGAATCAGAGATAGCCATCCTGCTGAATCCATCCCCATATACTCTGGTATCTGCAGAACCATCCAGCAGTTTCTTTGCATTATATTCCGTATCTCTGGAAATGCGGTCTACCTCTTCAATCAAAGACTCAATCTCCTGCTGAATAGCGCCCCGCTCTTCCAGCTTATTCGTGTCGGTAGCCGCCTGTACGGACAGCTCGCGCATTCTTTGCAGCATATTCGTAATCTCGCCCAAAGCAGAATCTGCAATCTGCAATACGCTGATTCCGTTCGACGCGCCTTCGGAAGCTTTGCCCAGGCCGTCAATCTGCGCCTGCATCTTATTCATAATGGCAATGCCGGCCGGATCGTCTTTTGCATGGTTGATTTTTAATCCGGAAGCCAAACGCTCCATAGATGCGGCAAGGCCGCCCTCTGTCTTTAATAACTGCGCATTTGTCACAACTGCTGACATATTGTGATTTACTTTCATATTTTATACCTTCCTATTCTTCCGCGTCCCTGCAATGCTGTTACATCCATGTATATTTCCATATCCTGATTGTTATATCGGCCTAAATTCCAAGTTCCTTAACATTTTCTATAAAGCCCTTTGCGATTTCATAAAGCCGGGAGGTCTGGACATTTTGCATATCCTCCCCGTCTTCTTCAAAAAGTCTGCTTTTATTGGGATGGTAGGCAAATTTGGTAAAATTCAGATTGGACACATGCGCAATCTGCAAATCGCATTCTTCTTCCCCGAGCCCTTTGATGATGTCTTGTATATGCGCTTCTAAAAGCTCTTTTGTTTCGGGATGATCCACTGCTACAAAACCGGACGTTCCTTTTTCTTTCGCTTCTATGCTTGCGGCAACTTTTCCTGCTTTTGCCGTCTCAAACATAATATCCACAATTCCTTTTTGCCTGGTGCCCCGGACAATTTTTAAGGAAATATTCGTCACCTCATTCCCTACCAGAACCGGAATGGTATATTCTTCGTTCCCCGCCATCTTTCCGGCAATGGAAATCTGCGTATTCAACAGCTTTAATTCCCGGATGTCCATGCTGGTGATATGCTCGTCGTCCGCAATCATCGTCTTCATTACGTTTTCCGCCGTTTCCGCCAGCATCTCCTGGGCCGCCGCCATTTCTTCCGGCGTTTTTAACGCATTTCCAAACCGCTCCAAAATCTCCTGCTTAATCGCTTCAAAATCCACTTTTTCTCCGGAAAACACTTCGTCGCTGTTAAACATTTTGGAAAACACCTGGTTGCGCCTGTTGATAAACCGGTTCGCCGCCAAAATGTAATCCGCCGTATCCGGAAGATCATAGCGGGATAAAAACCGATAAACTTCTTCATCCGACGCCGCCGCCTGTCGAAATTCCTCTAACTGGCTCCTGGCATACGCTTCATCCAGCTCCTGTTCTTTGACAGACAATTCTTCTTCCAAATCGAGAAGCGCCTGTTTTAACTGTTCCGGCGTATAATTTTCCCAGTCTCCGCTTTCCAACAGCTTTTGCATGGAAACAGGCGTCAGCGTTTCCATTACGTCTTTCATGCAGTCTGCCTGATACGCCGTTTCAATCTGATCCGTAATGGATTTTCTGCCCGTATCCACGGAGTTCACGCCGGCAAAATCATCGTCTACCGTATAATCCATACCGTTCTTTTTCGCGCTCCGCACCGCCGTCAGAAGATTTCGCATCGTAAATTCCGCACCCTGGCTGACAAGGGCTCCGATTGCGGCTCCGTCCGTTTTTTCGATTTGATGCATCAGGCGGTAAATGCCGATAAAAGATTCTCTTTCCTCCTGAGAAATTCCATGGTTTTGTTCTAATTTCCAGAGATATTCGCTAAACCGCTCCGCGTCCGCCTCTTCTTTTCCTCCCCGGATTTCCTCTGCTTTCAGATTCAGCGCGTCCAAATCCATATCCAACGGATTGCTGCCTTCCCGTATCAATTCTCTAACGGTAGCGGGCGTCA
>CATOKN010000129.1 GCA_951800425.1 uncultured Lachnospiraceae bacterium | reverse complement strand
CAACTGTATTATGAGCCGCTATGATTATGAGACGTATTCCGGTTCGGTGTATCACAATTACCTGAACATGGAATATTTAAGTGAGGAAGAGACTGTGGCGCCGGATCTTGTATATGCCAACGTCCGCTCTTCCTATGGCTCGTCAAAAGAGGGTTATGCCGATATTAGTTTTGACGCAAACTGTAAGAATACGATTGAAGCATTGATAAACACGGGATTAATTGTAGGCGAGGAGGAACTGATTACGACAGAAGAGAATGAAAAGCTTTCAGAAGAGGAAAACTAAAAAAACAGAGAACAGGGGCCTGCGCAGAGAATTTTTTCTGAGCAGGTCTTTTTCTGCCTGAGCTATGCATATGGGATAAGATTTTATTAGACATAAATATGAATTCAATTTATAATGAATGTGAAAGAAACGATATGGCGGGGGTTTAGATATGAAAAAAGAACATAAAATAGCAACGATTGGGAAAGACAGTATAGCGAAAGAACTGGGGATATGTCCGGGCGACGTTTTGGTGTCTGTTTGCGGCCGGGAAGTGGAAGATATTTTTGATTATCAGTATTTGATTCACGAGGAAGAAATTACGATTCTCATTCGAAAGCCGGACGGAGAGGAATGGGAATTTGAAATTGAAAAAGATTATGAGGAAGACCTGGGCATGGAATTTGAAAACGGCTTAATGGATGCGTATAAATCCTGCCGGAATCAATGTATTTTCTGCTTTATCGATCAGATGCCAAAGGGGATGCGCGATACGCTGTATTTTAAAGACGACGATTCGAGACTTTCTTTTTTGCAGGGAAACTATGTGACGCTGACCAATATGAAAGACAGCGATATAGAGCGCATAATCCACTACCATCTGGAACCCATCAATATATCGGTGCATACGACAAATCCTCTTTTGCGCTGCAAAATGTTAAACAACCGTTTTGCCGGAGACGCGCTGAAAAAGATGGAGCGGCTGCGGGAGGCCGGCGTTTTGATGAATGGACAGATTGTGCTGTGCAAGGGAATCAATGACGGCGGAGAACTCGAAGAGAGCATCCGCACTCTGACGGAATATGCGCCGTCGATGAGAAGCCTGTCCGTTGTTCCGGCAGGGCTGACAAAATACAGAAAAGGGCTGTATCCGCTTAAGCCTTTTACCAGAGAAGACGCAAGAGAAGTGATTGCTGTGATTCAAAAATGGCAGAAAAGCTGCATGGAGCGGTTCGGCATGCATTTTGTTCACGCGGGCGACGAATGGTATCTGCTTGCGGGTATGAAAGTTCCGGAAGAAGAAACGTACGACGGGTATTTACAGCTGGAAAACGGAGTCGGAATGATGCGTTTGTTAGAAAACGAGTTTACCGACGCGCTGCAAAAAGCGGCGCCGGACGCCGTAAGGAGCAGACGGATAACGGCGGCGACGGGAATGCTTGCGGCTCCTTTGATAAAAGCGCTTGGAGAGCGTCTGAGGGAAAAATTTCCGCAGGTATCCATAGAGGTGATCCCGATCCGCAATGATTTTTTCGGAGAGCAGATTACGGTTTCCGGACTTTTGACCGGGCAGGATCTGATTCGCCAGCTCAAAGGCAGAGATTTGGGAGAAAAGCTTTTGCTTCCGTGCAATCTTTTGCGCAGCGGGGAAGAAGTTTTTCTGGACGACGTAACGCTTACGGAGCTTAAAAATGCTTTACAAGTACCGGTAGATATTGTAAAATCAAGCGGACAAGATTTGGTAAACGCATTTTTAGGATAAGGAAAAGGAGATAAATATGAGCAAGCCGGTTGTAGCGGTAGTTGGCCGTCCAAACGTGGGAAAATCCACGTTGTTTAATGTTCTTGCCGGAGAACGCATCGCAATTGTAAAAGATACGCCAGGAGTGACAAGGGACAGGATTTATGCCGATGTTTCCTGGCTGGGAAAAGAGTTTACTCTGATTGATACGGGAGGAATTGAGCCGGATACCAACGACGTCATTTTATCCCAGATGAGGGAACAGGCGCAAATTGCAATAGACACTGCGGACGTGATTATTTTTCTCACGGACGTGAAACAGGGACTGGTAGACGCGGACGCAAAAGTGGCGGATATGCTGCGCCGTTCGAAAAAGCCGGTGATTCTGGCTGTTAATAAAGTCGACAGTTTTCAAAAATATATGCCGGACGTATATGAGTTTTATAACCTTGGAATCGGAGATCCCCATCCCATTTCCGCGTCTTCCGTCCTGGGCATTGGCGATATGTTAGACGAGGTGATCGGGCAGTTTCCTAAGTCGGCGGGAGCGGAAGAAGAGGATGAGCGGCCGAAAGTGGCGGTAGTTGGAAAGCCGAATGTGGGAAAATCATCGCTTGTAAACCGCCTGGTGGGAGAAAACCGCGTCATTGTGTCGGATATTGCGGGAACGACGCGGGACGCCATTGATACGGCCATCAAATACAGGGGAGAAGAATATATTTTCATTGATACGGCGGGACTTCGCAGAAAAAGCAAGGTCAAAGAGGATTTGGAGAGGTACAGCGTCATTCGCGCCGTGACGGCGGTGGAACGCGCCGACGTGGCTCTGATTGTCATTGACGCCGTAGAGGGCGTAACGGAGCAGGACGCCAAAATCGCGGGTATTGTCCACGACAGGGGAAAAGGAATCGTCATCATTGTCAATAAGTGGGATGCGATTGAAAAAGACGACAAGACAATGTCCCGTCATACAGAGAGAATCCGTCAGATATTAAGCTTTATGCCCTATGCGGAAATTATGTTTATTTCTGCAAAGACGGGACAGCGGACAGGAAAAATTTTCGATATGATTCAGATGGTGATTGAGAATAATTCCATGCGGATTTCCACGGGCGTTTTAAATGAAATCGTATCCGAGGCGGTCGCCATGCAGCAGCCTCCGTCGGACAAGGGAAAGCGTCTTAAGGTTTATTATGCGACGCAGGTTTCCGTTAAGCCGCCGACGTTTGTTATATTTGTCAACGATAAAAAGCTGATGCATTTTTCCTATGTCAGGTATTTGGAGAACAGGATTCGCGATGCATTTGGTTTTCGCGGGACTTCTTTAAAATTTATCATTCGGGAGAGGAAGGGAGAATGACGTCATGCTGATACATCGGATGACCGTATTGATCATTGGATATTTTTGCGGCATATTTTTGCCGGGCTATGCTTACAGCAGATGGAAGCATAAAGATATTACCCAGATGGGGAGCGGAAACGCGGGAACGACGAATACGTTTCGCATGTTCGGATGGAAAGCGGGGCTTGTAACGCTGCTTTTGGATGTGTCAAAGCCGATGGTCGCTATTTTTATTACCTGGGCGTTGTTTCACAGAAGCGAGCCGGACGGCGTGCGTCTTCTGGAATTGTACGCGGGCCTTGGAACAATCATCGGGCATAACCATCCGTTCTATATGAAAAATTTCAAAGGCGGGAAAGGAATTGCCTGTACGGGAGGCATGATGATTGCCTTTTGTCCGATAGAAGTTCCTATTGGCGTTTTGCTTCTGGTTGGAGCCACGGCGCTGACAAAATATGTTTCCGTAGGATCTATGGCCGGACTGGCCGGATTTTTTATTCAGACGGTTTTGTTTGGGGAACTTGGGATTTTAAATGTGACGGAAGCCTACCGCATGGAGGTTTACGCGGTTGCCGCGGTGATTATGCTGATGGGAATCGTAAGGCATCGTGAAAATATCAGACGTCTTTTAGACGGCAATGAAAATAAATTCAGCCTGAAAAAGAAAGCCGAATAGAAGAAAGGAAGGTTTGATTATGGCAAAAACAGGAATAATCGGAGCCGGAAGCTGGGGCTGCGCTCTGGCCGGCGTGCTGGATAAAAACGGACATCAGGTAACGGTGTGGTCAATTGTGGAAGAAGAAGTTTCCATGCTCTCTGAGACGCATGAACACAAAGATAAGCTTCCCGGCGTTAAGCTGTCGGAGAAAATTTCATTTACCGGAAATTTAAAAGAGGCGTGCGGGGGAATGGATCTTGTGGTTCTTGCCGTACCCTCCGCATATACGCGAAGCACGGCGAAGATGATGGCTCCTTATATCCGCCAGAATCAAATCATTGTATGCGTGGCCAAGGGCATTGAGGAAAAAAGCCTGATGACTCTGACCGAAATTGTAGAAGAAGAAATTGCGAAAGCAGACGCCGCCGTTCTCTGCGGGCCGAGTCATGCGGAGGAAGTCGGAGCGTTCTTGCCTACGACGGTTGTGGCGGGAGCAAAGACGAAGCAGACGGCGGAATATGTTCAGAGCCTTTTTATGAACGAGGTGTTTCGCGTATATACAAGTCCGGATGTTTTGGGAATGGAGCTTGGAGGAGCGTTGAAAAACGTCATTGCGCTTGCGGCGGGCATGGCGGACGGCCTGGGATATGGCGACAATACGAAAGCCGCGCTTATTACCAGAGGAATTGCAGAGATTGAGCGCCTTGCGGTAAAAATGGGCGCGAAGCCGGGGACGCTAAACGGACTGACGGGAATAGGAGATTTGATTGTTACCTGCGCAAGCAGGCATTCCAGAAACCGCAGGGCCGGTATGCTGATGGGAAAAGGATACACGATGCGCGAAGCGATGGACGAGGTAAAAATGGTGGTGGAGGGCGTTTATTCAGCTAAGGCCGCTATAGCGTTAGGGAAAAAATATCAGGTGTCTCTTCCGATTATCGAACAGGTAAACCGCGTTCTTTTTGAGGATATGCCGGCAAAAGAAGCGGTGACGGAATTGATGCTCCGGGATAAAAAGATGGAATTGAATGATTTGGAATGGGAGTTATAAACAAATGGAAAAAATTCGAATCAAGTATTTTTCAGACGAGGTAAAACGGCTTGCGTATATTGGCGGGAAGTCGGACTGGGTGGATCTTCGGGCTTGTGAGCGCGTGGAATTAAAGGCGGGAGAATTTAAGCTGATTCCGCTTGGCGTCGCCATGCAGCTTCCGGACGGCTATGAGGGGCATCTGGTCCCAAGAAGCTCCACATTTAAGAATTACGGAATCATACAGACGAACAGCATGGGAATCATCGACGGATCTTACTGCGGCGACGAGGATATGTGGAGAATGCCGGTCTACGCCACGAAAGATACGGTGATTGAAAAGCACGACAGAATCTGCCAGTTCCGCATTGTAAAAAATCAGCCCGAAATTTTGTTTGAGGAATGCGAAACGCTGGACAATGAAAGCCGGGGCGGTTTTGGAAGCACGGGACGGCAATAGTTTTCGGAAAGAGAAAAGAAGCGGGGGATTGACATGGCATTTGCCCATCTGCACGTTCATACGGAGTACAGCCTGTTAGACGGCTCCAATAAAATAAAAGAATATGCCGAAAGAGTAAAAGAGCTGGGCATGACGGCGGCTGCAATTACAGATCATGGCGTGATGTACGGCGTCATTGAGTTTTATAAGGCGGCAAAAGCAGCGGGAATCCGTCCGATTTTGGGCTGCGAGGTTTACGTAGCGCCTAATTCGCGCTTTGACAGGGAGACCATTCATGGAGAAGACAGATATTATCATCTTGTGCTGCTTGCTGAAAATGACACAGGATACGGCAATCTGGTAAAAATCGTATCCAAGGGCTTTGTGGACGGTTTTTATTATAAGCCGCGCGTGGATATGGAAGTGCTGCAAACATATCATGAGGGGATTATCGCGTTAAGCGCATGCCTTGCCGGAGAAGTGCAGCGTTATCTGGTACGGGGATTATATGAAGAAGCCAAAAAGACGGCGTATCAATATCAGGACTGTTTTGGAAAAGGGAATTTTTTTCTGGAATTGCAGGATCACGGATTAGAGCAGCAGCAGACCGTCAATCAGCAGCTGCTTCGCCTTTCTAAAGAGACGGGAATTGAGCTGGTGGCGACAAACGACGTGCATTATACGTATGAGACGGATGCGGATTCGCATGATATTTTACTCTGTCTTCAGACGGGAAAA
>CATOKN010000128.1 GCA_951800425.1 uncultured Lachnospiraceae bacterium | reverse complement strand
CCTGACACTGACTCACGCAGAACTTGGAAAAGAAGATGGCGCGTACACAGATGAAATACCTGTGAAGACAGCTTATGCCAAAGTGGAGGTATCCGGAATCTATCAATGGAATACAAAGAGCGGCTTGGAGAAACCAACGGCGACCCTTGCTGAAAATGAGATTTATGCGAGCCTTGATGTCTTAAATGAGCTGGGCGAGAGCGAGCGCGGCATATATACGGGAGAAGTTGGCTTTTACATTACGGATCCTGAAAAATTAAGCGGCATTACCCACAGCGTCCGGCAATTGCAGTCGATTGACTGGACCACCCATTTTATCCGTACCAATGATTTTCAATATCGTAAAATAGCCGACCGGCTGGCTTCTCTTGGAGATTTGGTAAAAATCCTGCTTGTCCTTGCGTCTGTTTTCAGCGCGGCGTTTCTGACTTTGCTGTTTCTTTTGCGTATGCGTGGGCGCATGCAGGAAGCCGGAATTTTGCTTGCGGCGGGAATTCCAAAGGGACAAATCGCGGCGGGATTTTTGTTGGAGGCGTTATCGGTGACGATATTTGCGCTGCTGGTATCGTATTTCGTTTCTTATGGCGCGGCGGATGTTTGGGGCCGTCGCCTGTTTGACGGATTGCAGCCGCATCTGATCGACGGGAAAACGCTTTCGGCAGGCGGAACGGGCGGCGTACCAATCGAAAATTATCTGAAGCTAAGCGTCACGGAAACCTTGCTGCTTTACCTGTGCCAGATGCTTGTAGTGACGGCTTCGTCTTTGGTATCGTCCATTTTGATTCTGCGGCTGAAGCCGAAAGAAATATTATCCAGAATGAGCTAGGAGGAGGTTGCAATGGGATTTATCAAAAGAGCCGGGCTTTATTGTTTCCGGCAGCGGTTAAAGACGATGATATTATTTCTGGTACTGATGCTGATTGCCGTATGTATGCTGACCGCAATAGCCATTCGCGACGCGGCGAATGAAACGACGGCAGATATGAGGACGGCCATCGGTGGAAAAATCATACTTGAGATTGACACGGAGGGCCACATGGGAAGCGCGCAGGAATATGAATGGGGAACTGCGTCTGTTTATAATGGCGATAAGAATACGCAGGAGATCGTTGACTCCATTCAAAAGGTTGACGGCGTTACCGGTTATAATGTGGAGGAAGCGGCGGGTTATTACGGCGCGGGCGTAAATTTTAAATACCTGCCGACGCCTTATGGATTGAGTTATACGCCATACGGAGAATCGTCGAGCTATACGGTAACACTGTCATCGGAAAAATGCAAAGCTTTCTTAAGCGGCAAATACAATCTGGTAGACGGCAGACATATTACGCCTGACGATGAATATGCCTGTCTGATTTCAAAAGAGCTTGCCGACTATAACCAGTTGGCCGTCGGAGATAAAGCGCAGATGTATTCTCTGGATTCGGACTCGGTAGCGGAATTTACAATTGTGGGGATTTTTGACGGTACAAAAGGCGCATCCAAAGAGGCTTATACGGCCAGCGATATTCCCGGAAACCTGGGGTATATTGATTATGCGTCTCTGCGGGATATTTTTAAAGATATGTTTGACGAAGATTTCTACCAGTATCTGACGATTTTTGTAGAAGACCCTGCCGGCGTCAAAAATGTCTACGATAAGATTTCCGCTTTGCCGGAGTTACAGGGAAAAACCCTGAAGCTTACGATAGATACGGATGAGTACGACGACGTATCCAGTCCGCTGGAGTCTTTGCGGCAGTTGGTGCGTACGGCGATTGTTATTGTTTCGGTTGTCAGCGCTTTGATTCTGACCCTGCTTTTAACCATCTGGATTCGGGGGCGCAAAAAAGAAATCGGCATTTTGCTTTCCATTGGAACAGGAAAAGCAAATGTCCTTTTGCAGATGTTTACGGAAACTTTTGCCGTGGCTATGCTTTCGTTTGCAGCGGCAATTCCGTTTGGCAATCTGACGGCAAAAAAAGCGGGCGCGTATTTGGCGTCTCAGGCTGCAGAGGGAGCGGCCAGCCTCCATGTGCAGATGGACGCCGTTTATCTCGTCCATTTTTATCTGATTGGCATTTTGCTGATTACGGTATCGGTTGTTGCTTCGGCGTGGACAGTTCTTTGCCTGAAACCAAAAGATATTCTTACGAAAATGAGTTAGGAGGCTGTCAAAATGAGTATAATGAAAATCTGTCAGGTTACCTGTTTTTATGACAAAAGCAGAATGGTTCTGGACCATATATCCGCCGAATTTGAGGCGGGAAAAATTTATGCGATTCTCGGCCCGTCCGGATGCGGGAAGACGACGCTTCTTTCCCTGCTGGGAGGATTGGACAGCCCCATGGGCGGACAGGTGTTGTTTCAGGAAGAAGACATTGAGAAAAAAGGGCTTGCATGGCACCGAAAATACAATGCGGCTTTTATTTTTCAAAATTATAATCTGATTGATTATATGACGCCCGCAGAAAATGTGGCATTGACTTCGAAACTGCCGCCGCTGCCCATTCTGGAGCGTTTGGGCATTACAAAAGAAGAAGCAAGGCGAAATATTTTAAAGCTCTCCGGCGGGCAGCAGCAGCGCGTAGCCATTGCCCGCGCGCTCGCGTCCGATGCGGGCGTTATTTTAGCAGATGAACCGACGGGAAATCTGGACGAAGATACCGCGCTTGAGATTGCGGACATTTTAAAAGAATGCGCCCATCAGATGAACAAATGCGTCATCGTCGCAACGCATGCAAACGAACTTGCCGCACAGGCAGATGTAGTATTGAAATTACGAAAAGGTAAACTGATAAGAGTTCCCTGAAAAGTTCCGATTGATTCAGCGGCAGTTTCCGGCTATAATGATTGTAAGATAATGCATCTTTCGGGAATGGCTCTGCATTTCCGGCTGGATGGGAGGTTATGCCCGTGGATATGGATATAAAAAATGCGGTAGCTGCAGTGAATACGGATGCGCAGTATGATGAAAAGGCGAAACGCCTTTTGGGAAATAAAATTATTTTGTCGCATATTCTTGTAAAAACGGTGGATGAGTTTTTTGGTATGATGCCGGAAGATGTAGTAGCGTATATTGAAAGTGAGCCGTTTGTCAGCAAAGTATTGGTGGAGCCAGGCCTGACAAATGTGGAAAGAGAAAAAGACGGACAGCGGATTGTTGGGCTAAATACGGAAAGCTCGGAAATAAACGAGGGACTGATCCGTTTTGACATTATCTTTTATGTACGTATGAAAGACGGAATTTCGCAGGTGATTGTCAATTTGGAAGCGCAGAAAGGCGCGCCGTCTGGCTATCATATTTTAAACAGGGCAGTTTTTTATGTCAGCCGCCTTATTTCGTCTCAGAAAGAAAGAGATTTCGTTAAGATGAATTATAATGACATCAGGCGTGTGTATTCCATTTGGGTATGTATGAACATGGACGAAAACAGCATGGCTTACGTGCATTTGACAAAAGAAAACATATTGGGCTCTTATCAGTGGGAGGGCGGACTTGACCTGCTGAACATTGTTATGATAGGAATAGCGGATGAACTTCCGGAGCATGATGATTCCTGTGAGCTGCATCGTCTGTTAAGCGCAGTATTGTCAATGGAGTTGTCTGTTGATGAAAAATTAAGGATTATGGAAAGGGAGTACGGCATTCCCTTAGATGATAAAATGAGAGAGGAAGTGGTCGCAATGTGTAACTTATCGCAGGGAATCAGGGAAAAAGGCAGGGCAGAAGGCGAAGCTAAAAGTGAAGCCAGATTTATTTTGAGTATGTACAAAAAGGGTTATTCATTAGAACAGATAGCAGACGTAGCAGGAAAAAGCACAGAGGAAGTAGAGGCTGTCATTAAGGGCAAGGAACCTGTGATGGCATAATCATTTCGATATTGCATATGGAAAAGCAGTGAACGCAGTCTCCGGATAGAATGGAAACGCGTTTCACTGCTTTTTTATTGGCAGGGCCGGTAGTCTTTGTAAAAGCGGATAAACTCCCTTAACGAATGCATCAAAAGCGGATGTTTCTGATACACAAAGCCAACCTGCCGTTTGTGAATCGGCTTGTCCAGAGGAATTTCCACCAGAGATCCGTCCGCCAGAGAGTCTTTGACAAAACTGCGGATCACACATGCGGCGCCCGCGCCAATTTTGGCAAACTCAATCAAAAGATCCATATCGGAAATGTCAATGGAGTCCTGTATCCGGATTTGGTTTTCCTGCAAATATTCATCAATATACTGTCTCGTTACATTGTTTTTATCCAGAAGCATCAGCGTGGAATGGGACAAAATCTCCTGCTTTTTGACGCCGCGCTCCTTTAAATGGCGCAGATAATCTTTGGCAGCCACAAAAACATCCTCAATTTCTTCCAGAAAATCAAACTGAACATTTTTTCTGTTTTCCGGTTTTCCGACAAGTCCGATATCAATTTTTTCTTCATCCAAAAGCTTGAGCGTCTCATTCGTAGACTGACAGGCAATGGAAATGCTGATATAGGGATGCTGCCGGATAAATTCTTTCAGATACGGAAGCAGAATATATTTGCAAAGCGCAGAGCTTACGCCGATATTCAAATGTCCGACGCCAAGTTCAATGGAACGGCGCAGTTTTTCTTCGCCAAGCGAAAGCGTTTCAAATGCGTTTTTGACATAAGAATAAAGCAGTTCGCCTTCCGGAGTCAGCTTCACGCCTCTGGAGCTTCTGAGAAAAAGCTTGCAGCCTGTGTTTTCTTCTAATTTCTGAATTGATTTGCTGATGGCCGGCTGGCTGATATATAATTCCCGCGCGGCCTTTGAAATATTTCCGGCTTTGGCTACCGTATAAAATATACGGTACGCGGTAAGGTTCTGGCTCATGTATGCGCCTCCCGTTCGTCTTGTGTGAATTTAGCGTCTTTTCGCGCTGCAAGACTACATTCCCGCTTTTTTTGGGAAAGAGTCTGCCGCGAAGAATTTCTACAAGAATACCATACCCAGATAGCTCTGACAACCAGTGCGGACAAAAAAGCATGGAAAAAGGATTTCATTTATGATATGTTATACTTAAGAAAACAATTTTAGAAAGTATGGTGGCGAAAGTGGATAAAAGGAAACATACAAATATGGACGTAAAAAAGAAGAACAGAAATGACGTTTTTCGCTATATATGCAGAAATGGGATGGTATCAAATCCGGACATTTCTTACGCGCTGAAAATAAGTCTGCCAACAGCAACGCAGATTACGAAAGAACTGATTGAACGGGGACTGGTGGAAGAGACGGGGGAAATGGAATCTACCGGAGGAAGAAGAGCGAAAGCGTTGGCCGTATCTGAAAGCGCCGGAAAGGCGGTCGGGCTGGATATTACGAAAAACCATATCAGTCTGGTTCTTACAGAGCTAACAGGCAGGATTTTAAACTACGAAAGAACGGTTCTTCCATATGCTGCAAAAGAGAGCTACTATCTGCAGGTAAATCAAAAGATGGAACAATTTCTGGAAGATTGCAAATGCGGCGGGGCGGGCATACTGGGAATCGGAATATCGTTTCCCGGGATTATGGATCTGGAAAAAGAACTGGTCGCAGACTCTCATGTTCTTGCCGTAAATCATCTTCCTTTTTCCGCCATAAACCGTTTTTTTCCTTACCCCTGCCATTTTATAAATGATGCAAATGCGGGAGCGTATGCGGAAGGGATTGCGTCCGAAAACAGGAACCATTTTTTTTACCTGTCATTAAGCAATACGGTCGGAGGAGCGGTTTT
This sequence comes from uncultured Lachnospiraceae bacterium, assembly GCA_951800425.1. Classification (GTDB taxonomy): domain Bacteria; phylum Bacillota; class Clostridia; order Lachnospirales; family Lachnospiraceae; genus Roseburia_B. The sequence goes on along the minus strand of CATOKN010000128.1, from coordinate 229 downwards.
CAGCAATGGAATGCTGGAACAGGGCAGGAATTTCCGCTGTGGCGAAGTGGGGCATATGACGGTCGTTCCGGACGGGAACGCCTGTTATTGCGGAAAATATGGATGTCTGGATGCTTATTGTTCCGCAAAATGCCTTACCGGAGGAAGAGTGGAAGATTTTTTTGAGCGGCTAAAGCAGGGAGAACAGGAAGCGGTCAGCCTTTGGGAGAGGTATACGTCTTATCTGTCC
>CATOKN010000127.1 GCA_951800425.1 uncultured Lachnospiraceae bacterium | reverse complement strand
GGGTAAAAAAGAAATGAAATAGATTCCCGGAACAGGAGGTAATCGTTATGACGATAAAAGAGGTTGAGGAACAGACAGGTTTGACACGTTCCAATATACGTTTTTATGAAAAAGAAAAATTGATAGAACCGTCACGAAACGATAAAAACGGATATAGAGATTATTCTGAAAAAGATGTTGATAACATTAAAAAAATTGCTTATTTGCGGACACTGGAAATTTCTATTGAAGATATTCGTAATATCATATCTGATAAGGTGCCGTTGGCAGAAATTATAAAAAAACAAACTACAAAAATCCAAACAAAAATAGAGGGTTTAAATCAGGCAAAAGCCATGTGTGAAAGAATGCTTGAATCTGGAACTATCAGCTTTGACGAATTACAGGTTGAGAAATATGTAGCAGATTTGGAAACTTATTGGAGTGATAATAAACCTGTTTTCAAACTGGATTCCGTTAGCTTCCTGTATATTTGGGGCAGCCTTATTACATGGGCAATTATTACATTATTGTGTTTTATAATCGGAATATTATCATATGCGAAATTACCATCTGAGATTCCTGTTCAATGGGACAACGGAATCGTAACCTCGGTTGTAAATAAGAAGTTTATTTTTGTATATCCATTCGCGTGTATCTGTATCCGTATTTTGTTAAGACCGGTTATCTATGTGAAATTTTTCATGAACTATATCTACGGAGAACTTATAACAGAATATTTGTCAAACTATTTATGTTTTATTGCGCTGTCAGTAGAGGTATTTACTATAATGTTTCTATATGGATTGATAAAAAGTGTAGTTGCCGTATTACTGGTAGACACAGTTGCGCTGATTGGGATATTGATTGTCGGAATCACGAAAGGAAGTCTGTGATCGGGTTGTACATGATTCTGATATTGCAATAATTACAAGAAAAAATGATGCAAAGAAAAGCGCCAAAAAACAATTGATTATTTGCGGATAATTTAATATAATAAACAAGACATTTGTATGTAAAGCATAATCATTCAGGGAGATGGCATTCGTCTCCCTGTTATTTACGAAAACGAAACCATAAGAAGAAAAACAGGAGGTAGTTATCTATGGCATGGTATGACGAAGCGGTATTTTATCACATTTATCCCTTGGGACTGACGGGGGCGCCAAAGGAAAATTCTTATGAAGAACCCACACATCGGCTCAACGACCTGGTTCCGTGGATTTCCCATATAAAAGAAATTGGCTGCGACGCAATCTACATTGGCCCTCTTTTTGAATCGGTTGGCCACGGATATGAAACGACGGATTATAAAAAACTTGACAGCCGTCTTGGAACGAATGAGGATTTGACCAATTATGTTGCGGAATGTCATAAACAGGGCATCCGGGTCATTTTAGACGGCGTGTTCAATCATACGGGGCGTGATTTTTTTGCCTTTGCGGACATTCGGAAAAACAGAGAAAATTCTCCTTATAAAGACTGGTACTGCAACGTAAATTTTTATGGAAACAATGAATACAACGACGGATTTTCCTATGAAAACTGGGGAGGTTATAATCTCCTTGTAAAATTAAACCAGCATAATCCGGCCGTTTTGGATTATATCTGCGACGTTGTCCGGTTCTGGGTTTCAGAATTTGACATTGACGGCATCCGTCTGGACGCAGCGGACGTACTGGATTTTAATTATATGAAAGCGCTCCGCTCAGTTGCGGAAGAAGTGAAGCCGGAATTCTGGCTGATGGGAGAAGTAATCCACGGCGATTATACGCGTTGGGTCAACGAAGGAACGCTGCATTCCGTTACAAATTATCAGCTGCACAAGGCGCTGTATTCCGGTCATAACGACCATAATTATTTTGAAATTGCCCATACGGTGAAAAACCTTTATGCCAAAGGCGGCAATCGTCCCGACGGGTTAAAGCTTTATAATTTTGTCGACAACCATGACGTAGAGAGGATTTATACCAAGCTGAACAATAAGGCGCATTTTACTCCGGTACATATCCTGCTGTATACGCTTCCGGGCGTGCCGTCTGTATATTATGGATCGGAATTCGGAATCGAAGGAAAGAAAGATCGTTATTCGGACGATTCTCTTCGTCCGGCGCTTTCTCTTTCCGATTATCGGGATGCGGCGGAAAAAAATCCGTTTACCCGTCTGATTGCAGCTCTTGGAAAAGTGCGGAAAGAAACGCCGGCGCTTTCTTATGGAGATTACAAAGAGCTGCTTTTGACAAACCGCCAGTATGCATTTTCCAGAAATCATAACGGCACGTCCGTGCTTGTTACGGTAAATAACGACGACAGCGATTATGTTATGACGCTTCCCGCGCAGCCTGTATCTGAGTATGTAGGCGCTTTGTCCGGCGAACGCGTTTCAGTCAACGGCGGCAATATTTCCGTAAATGTCAAAGCCAATGCAGGAGAAATCTGGGCGCCGGCTGTGGAAGAAAGAAAAGACGACGATAAACCGGCTTCTGTTCTTCCGGACGCAGCGGATTTTGCAAAAAAAGAGGAAAAATCTGTGCAGGAGCATGCGGCTGAATCTGAGCCGGTGAAAACGGAAAAGAAAGAAGCGGAGGAGACAAAAAAAGCGGCGGAGCCTGTTGCGGAAAGAGACGAATCATTTGAAAAAGGAAAAATTGCAGGGCTTCAGGAGGCAATCCTTGCAATTATGGAAAAGAACGGGCCGGTAACGGATCAGATGAGAAAAGACGTAACGGATAACGTGTATCACGATTCTCTGATCGCGTGGATTAAAAGCTTTCGAAATTGAAAAATGGATTTATAACTGCTGAAAAATCCAGTTTTGCACATACTACCCTCAGTGTACAAAAGGGCGTGCGGCCCTTTGTACGCCGAGGATTAAATAATAACATCCAAATATAAGGAGGAGATGGCATGTGTACAGCAGCAGCTTATAAAACAAAAGATTTCTATTTTGGACGTACGCTCGATAACGATTGTTCTTATGATGAAAAGATTGCGGTTATGCCGCGCAGATTTCCCCTTTCTTTTGGCCGCATGGGGCGCATGGAGGAGCATTTCGCCATGATTGGCATAGCGCATATTGCAAAAGGCTACCCGCTGTATTACGATGCGGTAAACGAGAAAGGGCTTTGCATGGCGGGCCTCAATTTTGTGGGAAACGCAGTGTATGGAACAGTAAAGGAAGGAAAGGACAATCTGGCTGTTTATGAATTTATGCCATGGATACTGAGCCAGTGCAAAACGGTAAGCGAAGCAAGAACGCTGCTTGCAAATATAAACCTTGTCGACGAGCCGTTTGACGCGTCGCTTCCCGTGGCGCAGCTTCACTGGATTCTTTCTGACGGTATGGAGTCTTTGACAATCGAATCGGTAAGAGAAGGACTTCGGGTATACGAAAATCCGGTGGGCATTTTGACAAACAATCCGTCTTTTGAACAACAGATGTTTCAGTTAAACAATTATATGAGTCTTTCTCCTAAAAATCCGCAGAATCATTTTTCGGATCGGCTTTCGTTTGATATATACTGCAAGGGAATGGGAGCCCTGGGACTTCCGGGCGACCTGTCGTCCCAGTCCCGCTTTGTCCGGGCCGCGTTTGTAAAAATGAACGCCGTTTCGGGAGAGTCGGAAGCAGAAAGCGTCAGTCAGTTTTTTCATATCCTTGGCTCAGTAGAGCAGCAGAAAGGCTGCTGTGAAACAGGGGAGGACAAATATGAGACGACGATTTATACGTCCTGCTGCAATGCCACCCGGGGAATTTATTATTATACGACGTATAACAACCATCAGATTACGGCGGTGAATTTATTTCGGGAAAAATTAAACTGCGCGGCTTTAGTGATATATCCGCTGATTATGGCGGAACAAATCAGGTGGCAGAACGGATTTCCTCTGAAATAGCTTGTAAAAGAAACAGAATTTAGTATAATGGGAAAGGAAATTTACAACAATCAGGTTATTTGGAGGATTATCGTGGCTGATTTAAAAAGAGAAATTGAAAAAAGAAGGACATTTGCAATCATATCCCATCCGGACGCCGGAAAAACAACGCTGACAGAGAAATTTCTTCTCTATGGCGGCGCAATCAATCTTGCTGGCTCTGTAAAAGGTAAAGCAACGGCGCGTCATGCGGTGTCAGACTGGATGGAGATTGAAAAAGAGAGGGGAATTTCCGTAACGTCTTCCGTACTGCAGTTTCATTACGGAGGATACTGCATAAATATACTGGATACGCCCGGACACCAGGATTTTTCGGAGGATACGTACCGGACGTTAATGGCCGCGGATTCCGCGGTTATGGTGATTGACGGTTCGAAGGGAGTAGAGGCGCAGACAAGGAAGCTGTTTAAGGTGTGCGTGATGCGCCACATACCGATTTTTACCTTTATCAATAAGATGGATCGGGACGCCAACGACACGTTTGATTTGCTGGATGAAATCGAAAAGGAACTGGGAATTGCGACCTGTCCAATCAACTGGCCGATTGGCTCCGGCAAAAACTTTAAAGGCGTATACGACAGAAATAAACGGGAAGTCATGCTCTACAGCGATACCCAAAAGGGAACGAAAGAAGGAGAGGAAAAAATTCTCTCTGTGGATGAGGATTCCCTGCCGGAACAAATCGGAATGGAAAATTATGAAAAGCTGATGGAAGAGATTGAGCTTTTGGACGGCGCCAGCGCGGAATTTGATTTGGATCTCGTTTCAAAAGGAGAGCTTTCGCCTGTGTTTTTTGGATCGGCGCTGACAAATTTCGGCGTAGAGACGTTTTTAAAGCATTTTCTTCAGATGACGTTTGCTCCGCTGCCCAGAAAATCCGATTTGGGTGAAAAAAATCCGTTCGATGAAGATTTTTCTGCATTTGTATTTAAAATCCAGGCAAATATGAATAAAAACCACAGGGACCGCATTGCCTTTATGCGCATCTGTTCCGGAAAGTTTACGGCGGGTATGGAAGTCGTCCACGTACAGGGCGGCAATAAGAAAATAAAATTATCCCAGCCGCAGCAGATGATGGCGCAGGAACGCAAAATCATTGAGGAGGCATATGCCGGAGACATCATCGGCGTTTTTGATCCGGGGATTTTTTCCATCGGGGATACGATTACGACGGCTGCAAAAACGTTTCAGTTTGAAGGCATTCCGACGTTTGCGCCGGAACATTTTGCCAGAGTGCGTCAGATGGATACCATGAAGCGCAAGCAGTTTGTAAAAGGAATTACGCAGATTGCGCAGGAAGGGGCCATTCAGATTTTTCAGGAATATGGAATGGGCATGGAGGAAATCATCGTAGGAGTCGTTGGGGTGCTTCAGTTTGACGTTTTAAAATATCGTCTGCTCAATGAATATAACGTGGAGATTCGTCTGGAAAATATGCCGCACGAATATATTCGCTGGATTGAGAGCAAGGATTTCAATATGGATAAGCTGACAGGAACTTCCGATATGAAAAAGATTCAGGATTTGAAAGGAAATCCGCTGCTGATTTTTGTCAATGAATGGAGCGTGGGTATGACGCTGGATCGAAACGAAGGACTTTTGCTTTCTGAATTCGGAAAAAATTAAATGGCTAAAAGGAGGCTTTTCTATGGAAATTGTAACGGTTACAAACGAAAATTTTGAGCAGGAAGTGCTGGCAAGCAAAACGCCGGTCATATTAGATTTCTGGGCGGACTGGTGTATGCCGTGCAAGATGCAGTCTCCGATTTTAGATTCATTTGCACAGGAAATGGGAGATCAGGTGAAGGTTGGCAAAGTCAACGTGGATGAGGAAGCTGCCCTTGCGTTAAAATATCAGATTATGAGCATTCCAACGCTTGTATTGATGGATCAGGGAGTATTTATACGGCGTGTTTCCGGAGTACAGCAAGTGGAAGACTTAAAAAAGTTTGCCGAACGGTAGTTTTTTATCAGACGAAAAAATCTTTTCCAGTTCTTTTTCGCTTATTCATAAAAAAATCTTCCGATCCATTGAAT